>NZ_LZJJ01000017.1:0-14865 GCF_001667625.1 Mycobacterium sp. E1715 | reverse complement strand
TTCGCCTCGGTGATGGGCACCGGCATCGTGGCCATCGCCGGCGCCACCCTGCCCGTCCACGTGGTCGGGTTGCGCGCATTCGCCCAAGTGGTCTGGGTGATCGCCGCCGTCCTGCTCGTCGCGCTGATCGTCGTGGTGGGCGGTCACTGGCTACGTCACCCCACCGTGGCCCGTACCCACGCGCGCAACCCGACCACGTGGACGGGCAGGGTGGCGCCGGCGATGGCCACGATGCCGGTGCCCATCACCGAGGCGAACCAGTTGGGTCCGATGTTGCCCAGAACCTCGACCCGGGTCTGCGGCGACGGCGCGCCGTCCCGGTTTGCAGTGGTCATAGCTGAGAAACCCTACTGCGCGTGGCCGACCCGGGCGGGCATGCCGCTTACACTCCAACGGTGATGCATCCGGCACCCACGGCGAAGCAAGGATTGAACAAAGCCGCGGTGAGGGTCGGGATAGCCGTGCTGGTGGTGCTCGCCGTCCTGGCCGCACCGATCAAACAACGATGCGGGGCGCCGGGCCTCTCGTGCGCGACGGCGGTGGACCCCCAAGGCAACATCCACTACTACTACGAGGTGGAGCCGCTGGGCGTGTACCTCGCCGAGGTCATGACCGGCACGAACATCACCATCTTCTACGAATCCGGCGACGACCTCGTCAAAGCCCGCTAGCCGCAGTACCAGCTCGGTAACGACTTCGAGTCGGTCTGGGCGGCGGTGTGACCTAGTCGAGACCACCGTGCGACGCTTCAACTAGAAAGCGCTGGTCAGGCGAAGATTGGGTCGGAAAATTCGTGCGCGGGCGGCCGGCCGGGGCCCGGTTCAGGGGCGTTCTCGATTGGGGGCTTCACAGCAAGCTAACGCATACTTGACACCATGCTTGAAGCGACATCGCCGCAAACCGCCGGTGCGGTGCCTGGTGATGCGCTGGGTGTGGGCAGAGGTTTGTGATGGCCCGCTCGGGCGGCGCCCACCGCCGCCACCGAGCCGTCCGTCAGCACTCCCGTTTCCGCAGGGGGCTGACGCGCACCCTGGGCGCGCTGATCTCGGTGGCCGCGGTGGGGTTGACCGGGGCGGGTTACTACGTCGCGCACGGCGCGCTCGGCGGGATCACCGTCTCGAACGCTTTGCAGCCCGACGACCCGCGGTCCAGCGGCGACGACATGAACATCCTTCTGATCGGGCTGGACTCGCGTAAGGATCAGGACGGCAACGACCTACCCTGGTCGATCTTGAAGCACCTCCACGCAGGCGATTCCGACGACGGCGGCTACAACACCAACACGCTGATCCTCGTGCACGTCAGTGCCGACAACAAAGTGGTCGCCTTCTCCATCCCCCGCGACGACTGGGTGGCCTTCAACGGGGTCCCCGGATACAACCACATCAAGATCAAGGAGGCGTACGGCCTCACCAAGCAGTACGTCGCAAACAAGCTCGCCAACCAGGGCACCAGCAGCCAAAAGGAACTCGAGACCAAAGGCCGTGAAGCCGGCCGGGCGGCGACGCTGCGCGCGGTGCGCAGCCTGACCGGCGTTCCCATCGACTACTTCGCCGAGGTCAACCTGGCCGGGTTCTACGACCTGGCCCAGACGCTCGGCGGGGTGGAGGTCTGCCTCAACCATCCGGTCTACGACTCGTACTCCGGCGCGGACTTCCCGGCCGGGCGGCAGACGCTGGACGCCTCCCAGGCCCTGTCCTTCGTCCGGCAGCGCCACGGCCTGGAAAACGGGGACCTGGACCGCACCCACCGCCAACAGGCGTTCATCTCGTCGGTCATGCAGGAGTTGCAGGCCGCCGGCACCTTCACCAACCTGGACAAGCTCAAGAGCCTGATGGCGGTGGCGCGCAAGGATGTGGTGCTGTCGGCCGGTTGGGACGAGGAGATGATCCAGCGGCTCGGCTCGCTTGCCTCCAGCGGCCAGGTCGAGTTCCGGACGCTGCCGGTGGTGCGGTACGACAACATCGACGGCCAGGACGTCAACATCATCGACCCGGCCGCGATCAAGGCCGAGGTGGCGACGGCCATCGGCGCCTCGCCTGCCACCACTACGCCCGCCACCACGGCCGCCAAGCCGAGCCCGTCGACCGTCGTCGACGTGATCAATGCCGGCAGCTTGAGCGGGCTCGCGACCGAGGTATCCCACGCGCTGCAGAACCACGGCTACACCACCGGTCAGACCCGCGACCGCAACTCGGGCGAACCGACCGCGAGCACGGTCGCCTACGGCGCGGGGGCCGAGACCGACGCGCGCAACGTGGCCAAGCTGCTCGGCCTCGACGCGCCCAGTCAGCCCGATCCCAACGTCCAGCCCGGACACATTCGGGTGACCGTCGATACGAACTTCTCGGTGTCGACGGTGGACGACGGCACGTCGGACGAAACGTCAAGCACCACAACGTCCAGCAAGGCCAAGCCGTATTACTACAACGGCACCACCACGACCTACCCGACGCCCGATCAGGGGAAGCCGATCGACGGCGGCGGCGTGCCCTGCGTTAACTAGCGGCGATCGCAAGCGCGGCGAAGCCGGGCGCGGCGGGTCGCCGCCATCTGGCTAGCGGCGATCGCAAGCGCGGCGAAGCCGGGCGCGGCGGGTCGCCGCCATGTGGCTAGCGGCGATCGCAAGCGCGGCGAAGCCGGGCGCGGCGGGTCGCCGCCATCTGGCTAGCGGCGCGGGCGCCCCCTTTTTGGTCAGGCGTGGGTTCCCCCGTCGATGCGGATTTCGGTTCCGGTGATGAACGCGCCGTCCTCGGACACCAGCATGGCGATCACCCCGGCGACCACGCTCGGGTCGGCCATCCCGGTTCCGCTGGACTCGACCGTGGTCGGCAGTATCGGCATCAGCCTCGAAAACAGCGCCCAGTCAGCGTCTTTCGGGATGTACCCGCCGGTCGCGTCGGTGATCCCGGACTTGATGCTGCCGGGTGCCACGCACACGGCGCGCAAGCCGTCGCGCGCGTATTCGAGCGCCAGTGAATGAGTGAAGGCCTGGATTCCGCCCTTGCTCGCGGCGTAGGCCGCCATGTAGGGGTGGGCGAACGAGGCCGAGGTCGAACTGAAGTTGACGATCGTGCTGCGCGAGTTCCCGAGCAGCGTCGGAAGCGCTTCGCGGACAACGAGAAACGTGCCGGTCAGGTTGACACCGATGATCTGGTTCCAGAGATCCAGGGTGGTCTCGTGGGTGTGCGCCGCGCGCAGAATGCCGGCGGCATTGACCAACGAATCCAGGCCACCGAGCGTCTCGACGGCCATGCACACGCCGTCGATCACCGAGTCCTCGTTGCCGACGTCCATCGGCAGGGTGGTGAGGCGGCGGGCGGTGGCGGCCTCGTCCGCCCGGGACCGGGTGGCGTCCAGGCCGGCCTCCGCGACGTCGGAGGCCACCACCGTTGCGCCCTCGTCGAGCAGCCGCAGCGCGGTCGCCTGCCCGATGCCCGACGCGGCACCGGTCACCAGGATCCGCTTGCCCTCGAGTCGCTTCATCTGCCGCTCCCGTCACTAGGCGTGCCCATCATCGTAAGGAGCGCGCCATGCCGCGCCCCGGAAAGGGCACAGTGTAGGCATGGACATCGGATTCATCGGCCTGGGGAAGATGGGCCAGGGCATGGCCACGAACCTCGTGCAGGCGGGCCACCGCGTCACCGTCTACAACCGCTCCCCCGAAAAGGCGGAAACGCTCGTCCAGGCCGGCGCGTCCGCGGCGCGCACCGTTGCCGACGCGTGCCAGGGCGAGGTCGTGTTCACGATGCTGGCCGACGACCGGGCCGTCGAGGGTGTGGCCTTCGGCGACGGCGGCGTCGTCGCTTCGCTGGCACCAGGCGCCACGCACGTCTCGTCGAGCACCATCAGCGTCGCCCTCTCGGAGCGCCTGGCGGCGGCGCACGCCGATGCCGGCCAACGGTATGCCGCTGCGCCGGTGTTCGGCCGGCCCGAGGCGGCCGCGGCCGCAAAGCTTTTCGTGGTTGCGGCAGGCGAGCCGCAGGTACTGCAGCCGCTGACCCCGTTGTTCGACGCGATCGGGCAGCGCACCTTCGTGGTGTCCGAGCAGCCGCACACCGCCAACCTGGTGAAGCTGAGCGGCAACTTCCTCATCGCGTCGGTGATCGAGAGCCTCAGTGAGGCCGTCGCGCTGGTCGCCAAGGCCGGCGTCGACAGGCAGCACTATGTGGACATCCTCACGTCGACGCTGTTCTCCGCGCCCGCCTATCAGACCTACGGCGGGCTCATCGCGCGGCGGCAATTCGAGCCGGCCGGCTTCGCCGCCCAGCTGGGCCTCAAAGACGTTCGCCTGGCCCTGGCCGCCGCGGAGCAGCTGGAAGTGCCACTGCCGGTCGCGAGCCTGCTGCGGGACCGCTTCCTCACGCTGGTGGCGACCGGCGGCGGGCACTTGGACTGGTCGGCGCTCGCCACGCTCGCCGACCGGGACGCAGGCCTGGTGTCAGACGACCCCGCGTAACCCGTCGGCCCCGAACGCGGGTTCCAGCATCGCCGAATAGTCGGGGCCGCGGCGCAGCATCAGCCCGCCGTCCACGTTGATGACCTGCCCGGTGATGTAGCAGGCGGCATCGCTGAGCAGGAACATCGCCAGGTTGGCGACGTCCTCGACCTCACCGGGGCGGGGCAGCGGCGTGCACGCGCGGTAGTCCTCGCTCACCTCCGGCAGGGCGAACACCGGAGCGACCAGATCCGTGCGGATCAGGCCCGGCCGGATGCTGTTGACCCGCACCCAGGACGGGCCGAGCTCGTCGGCGGCCAACTGCATCATGTGGTCAACGGCCGACTTGCTGACCCCGTAGGCACCGAACCAACGGTGGGTGTTGCTGGCCGCGATAGAGGAGATGCCGACGAACGAGCCGCCGCCACCGCGGACCAGCTCCCTTGCGACGTGCTTGAGCACGTACATGGTGCCGTTGACGTTGAGGTCGACGGTGCGCCGCCAGCCCTCCGAGTCGATCTGGGTGATCGGCCCGATCGTCTCCGAACCCCCCGCGCAATGCACCGCCCCGTGCAGTTGACCGTGCCAGGCCGTCGCGGCGTCCACCGCTCGGGCCGCCTCCTCCTCGTTGGTGACGTCGGTCGGCTCGTAGCGGATCGAACCGCTGCCTGGAAGCGCTTCGATCTCGCTGACGGCCCCCGCCAGCCGGTCGGGGTTGCGGCCGACGATCATCACCGAGGCGCCCGCCGCGACCAGGCCGGCGGCGACGCCCTTGCCGATACCGCTGCCACCGCCGGTGACCAGATACGTCCGGTTTTCGAATGAAAGCTGCACGCGACGCCCTCTCGAACTGGAACAGGTTCTCGATATCGAACCACGCGGAAAACTCGCCGTTCCGACGGGTGCTCGTCACACCGGCCCCAATGGCCCCCGATCAGAAGCGATCGACGATTTGCCCGCCTCCGCGCGACAACCGGTCGGTCCTGCCGGAGCAGCCGACGAAAGCTACGGCGTATCGCGCCGGGCGACCTGCGTCGGCTTGGCGTTGCGCCAGTCCTCGACGTCGGGCGGCAGGCCGACCGCGTACCTGTTCTCGTTGTGGGCCGCCCAGTGCGCATGGCCTAGCTCGTGGATGTGGAACGCGTGCCGCAGCGCCTCGGTGAAGCCCATCGCGTCAGAGGCGGCGTTGACCGAGTCCTTGACGAGCAGCGCCGCCATCGTGGGGCGGTCGGCGATGCGCCGGGCGAATTCCAGTGTCTTGTCGGCCAACTCGTCGACGGGGAACACCTTGGAGACCATGCCGAGGCGGTAGGCCTCGTCGGCGTCCAGCGAATCTCCGGTCAGCAGCAGCTCTTTGGCTTTGCGCGGGCCGAATTCCCAAGGGTGGGCGTAATACTCGACGCCCGGCATCCCCAAGCGCACCGCCACAACGTCGCTGAACTTGGCGTTGTCGGCGGCGACGATCAGGTCGCACGCCCAGATCAGCATCAGGCCCGCGGAGATCGCGTTGCCCTGCACCTGCGCGATGGTGATCTTGCGCAGGTCCCGCCAGCGGCAGGTGTTCTGGAAGAAGTAGTGCCACTCCTGCAGGTAGATCTTCTCCACGATCGGATCGCGGGTTCCGCCGTTGATGCGGAAGCTCGGCAGTTGGCTGCGCTCGGCGATCGCCAACTCGGAGCCGAGGTCATGGCCCGCGGAGAAGTTGCGACCGCGCGCCGCCAGGATCACCACGCGCACGGTGTCGTCGGCCTCGGCGCGCAGGAACGCCTCGTCGAGCTGGATCAGCAGGCCGCGGCTTTGCGCGTTGTGCGCTTCGGGCCGGTTGAGCCAGATCCGCGCGATGCGGCCCTCGTCGAGGGTCTCGTAGCTCACCAACTCGTCAGCCTCGGAGTTGCCCGTCTGGGAACCGGCTTGCTCTGAGAGTGTCATTCGGCCCACCTCACTCGTTGTCAGGTCCGACGTCGTTACACATTACGGCCAGTGTGTAAGTGCGCCCCGGTTGGGTGGGCCGTCGGGATCCGAACATCAAGTCCTCGCCCACCTGCCCATCCTCCCATCACCTACAGTTAAGTCATGGCTACGAAATCTGACCCTGGCGAGATCGGCGACGTGGAACCGGTTGCCGACAGCACCGCCAGCCAGGCCAGGCGAGTCGTCGCGGCATACGCGAACGACGCCGACGAGTGCCGCGTCTTCCTGTCCATGCTCGGCATTGGGCCCGCAAAACTCGACGCGTAGATGGCTCCCGGGGACGGGCACGACTCAACCTTCGGGAATTCCGACTTCGTGGTGGTCGCCAACCGGCTGCCGGTAGACCAGGAGCGGCTTTCCGACGGCACCCGGGCGTGGAAGCGCAGCCCCGGCGGTCTGGTGACCGCGCTGGAGCCGCTGCTGCGCCGCAGGCGGGGCGCGTGGGTCGGCTGGGCGGGCGTCGCCGAAGAGGAGACCGACTTCGACGACGAGCCCATCGTCCAGGAGGACCTGGAACTGCGCCCGGTGCGGTTGAGCGCCGACGACATCGCCCAGTACTACGAGGGGTTCTCGAACGCCACGCTGTGGCCGCTGTACCACGACGTCATCGTCAAGCCGATCTACCACCGGGAATGGTGGGAACGCTACGTCGAGGTCAACCGGCGCTTCGCCGAGGCCACCTCGCGCGCCGCCGCCGAGGGCGCGACGGTGTGGGTCCAGGATTACCAGCTGCAACTGGTCCCCAAAATGCTGCGGCAGCTGCGGCCCGATCTGACCATCGGCTTCTTCCTGCACATCCCCTTCCCGCCGGTGGAGCTGTTCATGCAGTTGCCCTGGCGCACCGAGATCATCGAGGGACTGCTCGGCGCGGACCTGGTGGGCTTCCACCTGGCCGGCGGCGCCCAGAACTTCCTGTTTTTGTCCCGGCGGCTGATCGGCGTCAACACCTCCCGCGGCTCGGTCGGGGTGCGCTCGCGGTTCGGGGAGGTCGAGCTCGGGTCGCGCGTCGTCCGGGTGGGCGCATTCCCGATCTCCATCGATTCCGGTTCGCTCGACCAGGCCGCCCGCGACCGCGACGTCAGGCGCCGCGCCCGGGAGATCCGCGCCGAGCTGGGCAACCCCCGCAAGGTGCTGCTCGGGGTCGACCGGCTCGACTACACCAAGGGCATCGATGTGCGGCTGAAGGCATTCTCCGAGCTGCTCGCGGAGGGCCGCGCCAAGCGCGATGACACCGTGCTGGTCCAGCTGGCCACACCGAGCCGCGAACGCGTGGAGAGCTACCAGATCCTGCGCAACGACATCGAACGCCAGGTGGGCCACATCAACGGCGAATACGCCGAGGTCGGCCATCCGGTCGTGCACTACCTGCACCGTCCGGTCCCCCGCAATGAGTTGATCGCCTTCTTCGTGGCCGCCGACGTCATGCTGGTCACCCCCCTGCGCGACGGCATGAACCTGGTGGCCAAGGAGTACGTCGCCTGCCGCAGCGACCTCGGCGGTGCCCTGGTCCTGTCCGAGTTCACCGGCGCGGCCGCCGAGCTCCGGCAGGCCTACCTGGTCAATCCGCACGACCTCGACGGCGTCAAGGATGCGATCGAGGCGGCGCTCAACCAGAACGTCGAAGAGGGCAGGCGCCGGATGCGGTCGATGCGGCGCCAGGTGCTGGCCCACGACGTCGACCGGTGGGCGCGGTCGTTCCTCGACGCGTTGGCGAACCCACAGGACGGCGAGTGAGCGGCGCAAACCCATGGTGTTGCCGCGCAAACGCTGTGATACTCGATGGATCGGTGCGGGGGAAGGGTCCGGAAGGGAGGGCATCGTGAAGCTCCGTCGCGGACTGGCCGCCGGCGCCGGCATCGTCTCGGCAGTCGCCATTGGAATTGCGCTGGAGTCCGGCGACCCGGCGCGCGCGGTGGGACCGCCGCCGGATGGCAACTACAACTACAACGAGGCCGGGGTCTCCGGGGTGACCTGGACGATATCGGCGTTGTGCGATCAGCCGTCCGGAACCCGAAACATGAACGACTATTCGGACCCGATCGTGTTTGCGATGAACTGCGCGCTGAACATCGTGAGTTCGACGGCCGAGCAGATCAATCCCGCGGACAAACTGCAGAACTTTAGCGGCAGGGCCCGGATGACCAGCATGCTGTGGACCTTCAAAGTCGAGAAGTCAGACGGCGTTTCGTGTCCGGGCGGCGGCACCGCGCCGTCGACCGAAACGTATGCGTTCAGCGACGAGAACATGAGCGGCACCCACACCAGCATGCACGGCGCCGTCTGCGGGATGCAGCCGGGAATGACGAAAACGCCGTTCTCGCTGCAGATGACCGGCCCGCCGCCGAGCCCGATCGAACGTTATCCGTTGTACTGCAACGGGATTGCGATGTGCTACTAGATCGGCGTGATGTAGGCGATCAGCCATTGCTTGCCGATCTTCTTGAAGTCCACCCGCAACCGGCTGCCGTCGTATAGCGGCTGGCGCGTCTTGTCGGTCACGGTGCGATTCATGTAGACCATCAGCGACGCCGATTCGCGTTTGGCGGACATGACGCCCACGCCCACGACGCTGGCCTGGACGACCACCTCACGCTTCTTGGCCTCCGGAATGATCTGCGCGTTGGCGCTTTTCCGGAATTCCTGGCGGTAGTCCGGGGTGAGCAGCGGGTACGCGTCGCTGAGGCTGCGTTCCACCGTCTGATAGTCGTAGGCGAAGACCTCGGGAATCTCCTTGGTGGCCAAGCCGGGTAGCACCGCCCGCGCCGCCTCCTCGCCGCGCGTCTGCACCCGCCCCCAGTAGAACCAGCCGGCCGCCGCGGACAACCCGACGAACACCACGATCAGAAGGTAGCCCGCGACGACGAGCAGCCAGCGCCGCCACCGCATCAATTGCCCCCGTTGGGATACTTCAGGTCGTAGCCCGTCATCCGTCCCTGCTCGTCCTCGTGCACGATGACCCGCAGGCGATAGGGCATGGACGGCTTGTTCACGCCGTCGATGTCGGCGACGGTCACCCGCACCGAAACGAGCACGGATGCGTTGTCGGTGACGTTGTCGACGCCCTCGAGGGCGGCGCCGTTGATGACGGCCTCCGACGTCGCGTTGGTGGAGCGGAATATGCCCTTGAGGTTCTCGATGTTGTTGTTGGCGCCCAGCATTCCGCGCAGCGGTCCGCTGGTGCCGTTGTAGAAACGGTTGACGCTCTCGTCGATGTTGTCCTGCTTGTAGCTGAACATGTTGACCACCGTCTGCGTCGCGGTGTCGACGAACCGTTGGTCGCGCGTCTGCTGGGCGTTGGCGTGCCGTTGCTGGACGACGAGCACGGCCAGGCAGCCGGCCAACGCGCCGATGGCCAACAGCGCGGCCGCGAACGAGATCCATGCCACCAGCGCGCGGTGCGGCTGCCGCCGCGGTGGCGGCTTGAGGGACTTGAGGGTCTTGACCGGCTTGGCCGGCTGCGCCGGCGCCGCCTCGACCTGCACCGTCGCCGCCTCGGTCGACTCGGCTTTCGCCGGGCCGGCCGCACGGGACGCCCGACGACGCGCACGCGCAGTGGTCGTTGGCTCGACTGCCACTACATCGGCCTCGGATCAAGCATCAGGTCCACCCAATTCTCGGCGCTCGACGCGCCGCTAGCACCGGCCGCGAAAATACCAGTGCCGCCGGCGGGGTCCTTGAATGCGCCGGTCTTTTCGTCGTAGGTGGCGTACGCCGGCCCGCTGGCCTGCGGTTGACCGCCGGGCGGCGGTCCCCACGGCTTCTCCGGTCCCGGGCCCGCAGGCGGGGGGTTGATCCCTTCCGGCGGGGCCGGCGGTGGCAGCCACTTGGGGTACGGCAGCTGCGGCGGCACGGGCGGGACCCCGGGCGGCTGCCACGACGTGAACGGCGGTGGCGGCCCGTTGTCGTTGGGCGGTGGCGGGTCGTAGGCCGGTTGCTTGTTGGGCAACGGCCCCGGCCCCGGCACCACGCCCGGTGGCGGCGGCCCGACGATCGGCGTGCCCGGATCCGGCTCAGCGCCGGGCGGGATATAGGGGAACTTGTTGGGCGGCAACACGTTCAGCCCGTTCGTCACCGGGGTGTCGTACGGCACCGGCGGACCGCGCCACGGGTTGCGGCCGATGGGCACGTAACCCTTGGGGTCGCGGCAAAGCTGCACGGTCGGCGCCCGCTTGCCGGGGAATTCCTGGCAGGGGTAGTTGCGCGCGCCGCGCACGGTACTCGGGTCGTTCTGGGCGACCTTGCAGTACATGTCCCTCGGCAACTCGCGCACCGTCTCGTCGGCCGGCGTGCGCATCAACGGGGGTGGGAGGAAGCCGACGGCGCACGGCGGCGGGTCGTTGAGGTCGAGTTTGAAGTCCAGCTTGGCGCCCTCGTCCTGGGGCGCACCGCCGGCGGCCGTCGTGATCGCGGCGAACAGCGCCGGCAGCACGACCAGCAGCTGCTCGATCGACTTGTGGTAGATCACGCCCACCCGGCCAAGGTTGGCCAGGCTGGCCGCCAGCGCGGGGAAGGACGGCCGGATACCGGAGAACGCCGTGCTGGCCTCGTCGGTTGCCCCCGGTGCGGTGGCCAGCGTCGAACGCAGCTCCGGGTCGGCCTGCCGCACCTCCGACGTGAACCGCGCCAGCCCGTCGGAGAGCGATTTGATGTCGGCCCCGGCCCGGATCTGTGCTTCCAGGAACGGGCCGGCCTGGTCGATCAACTGCGACGCTTGCGGGTAGTTCGCGTTGGCCTCGTCGACCAACAACCGGGCGGACTCGAACAGGCGGGCCAGCTCGGGTCCCGACCCGTTCGTCGCGGTGAACGTCTCGTGCAGCAGCTCGCGCAACCGGGTGTCGCCGAGGCTGTTGGTCAGCGCCTCCGCCCGCTTCAGCAGGTCTGCGACGTCCTGGCCGATCCGGGTGTTCTGCCGCTCGATGCGGAAGCCGTTGCGCAACTTGGTCGTCGCCGGTGTGCCGGGTGGTACCAGGTCGATGTACTGCTCACCGACGGCCGACACGCTCTTGACGGTGGCGGTGACGTTCGACGGGATGGGCGTCCCGCTGTTCAGCCGCATGCCGGCGGTGACACCGCTGGGATTGAGCCCCACCGACTCGACGCGGCCGACCGCGACACCGCGGTACGTGACGTTGGCGTTCTTGTACAGACCGCCGCCGGCGACGAAATCGGCCGTCCCCGCATACGTTCCGAGCCCGAACGTTGACGGCAATCGCAGGTAGAACACCGCCATCACGGTCAGGGTGATGGCTGTGATCACCGCGAAGATCCACAGCTGGATCCTGGTGAGTTTGTCGTGCATCTACGTCCGCCCCTTACTGTCCTGAAGCCGTGCCGGGCGGAATCTTGAACGGGTCGGCCGCCTGTCCGGACAGGTTGGCCATCTCGCCGACCAAAAAGTCCGGCGGATTGAGGATCTCGTTCATGTGGGCCATGTTCGGGTCGAAATATGCGGTGGTGAAGAAGGTTTCACCGAGGCGGCGCAGGGTGAGGTCGAAGGTGGTGAACACGTTCAGGTAGTCGCCGCGCACCGCGTTCTTGATACCGAAGTTGGGGAAGGGGAACGTCAGCAGGAGCTGCAGCGAGGTGACGAAGTTCTTCCGGTTGTCGTTGAGCGCTTTGGCGGCCGCGTACAGGTCCTTGAGGTCGGCCGCAAAGTCCACCTTGGTCTTGGCGAGGATGTGCGAGGTGACGTTCGCCAACTTGTGCAGCGCGGAGAACGCCTCGACGATGTGGTCGCGGTTCTTGTTGAGCACCCGGATCGCGTCGGGCAACGTGTCCAGCGCGCGGCCCAGGTTGTCCTTGTCCCGGGCCAGGCTGGCCGAGAATCGATTCAGGCCGTCGACCGCGTCGATGATGTCATTGACCTGCCGGTTGAGGCCGGCGGTCAGTTCCGCCAGCCGGGGCACCAGGTCGACGAATTGGTCCTGCCGGCCCGCGACGGCCTGGTAGGTCTCGTCGGTGATCTCTTCCAGCGCACCGACATTGCCCTTGTTCACCACGACACCAAGGGCCGACAGCACCTCTTCGGTGGTGGGGTAGCGGCCGGTGTTGGACTCGGAGATCTTGGATCCGTCTTTCAGGCGGCCGACGGCCGGTTTGTCCTTCGGGCGCGCCAGGTCGACGTGCATCGAACCCAACAGCGACGTCTGCGCGATCGTCGCCGTCGAGTTGGCCGGCAGGACGACGTTCTTGTCCAACCCCAATTTCACGGCCGCATAGAAGGAACCGTCCGGGCGCTGCACGGCCTCGATGCCGGAGACACTGCCGACCGTGACGTCGTCCACCATGACCGGCGAGTTCTGCGGCAGCGTCGCCACGTCGGGCAGATCGACGGTGATCGAGTATGCGCCGCTGCCGTGCCCGGCGGTGCCCGGCATCGACACCGAGTTCAACCCGTTGAACTGACAGCCGGCCAGCAGCGCGCTGCCCGCCGCCAAAGCGCCGCCGCGCAACAACATTCGGTTCATCTAGCCGCCCCCCTGGTCGCCCTGCGGCGGCGCCTGGCCCGGCGGCGGTCCGGGTAGGGGCCCGAATGCGCTCCCGGGAGCCGGGCCGGGCGCGGGGCCGGCGTTGCCCAAGGCCGGGCCGGGAGCCGGACCGCTCTGCGGTGCCGTCGGAACCAGCAGGGCCTGCAGGTCCGCCGGATTCTGAGCGGCGGGCGGGGTCTTGGCACCGTTGGCCGGGATCCAGGTCAGTTCGGGCACCGGGGTGGCCGACTTCGCCTGGGTTTCCGGGGTGTCATAGATGATCTGGCCCTTGTAGGCGGTGATCGTGTTGAGCGGGTGGAACATCAGCGGCGGGTAGTTCACGGTGAGCCGACGCAGCACCGGGCCGAGCCGCTCACGGCAGAGCTCGGCGCGCCGGAAGTAGTCGGGAGCGCGCGGGCCGGCCGCCGTTTCGAAGGAGCCACCGCAGATGAACTGCACCGGGTTGGCGAATTCCGGGATCGACAACAGGCCGTTGAGCGTGCCCTGCGCCGGGTCGTAGATGTTGTAGAAGTTCGCGATGCCGGGGCCTGCGACGTGCAGCACCTGCTCGATGTTGTCGCTCTGGTCGCTCAGCGTCTTGGCAAAGTCGTTGAGGTTGTTGACGGTATCGATGATGGTCGAATTGTTCTCGTGCAGGAAACCCCGGATGTCGGACAGCGCCTTATTGAGCGTGCCCAGGGTGGTGTCGAGGTGACGCGAGCTGTCGGCGAGCACCTGGGACACCGAGGCGACGTTTCCGGCGAACTGCACGATCTGTTCGTTGCTGGCCGACAGCGCGTTGACCAGAACCTGGAGGTTCTTGACCGTCCCGAAAATGTCGCTGCGTGAATCACCCAGCCGCCCAGCGGCTTGCGAGAGTTCGCGCAAGGCGTTGTGGAAAGACTCGCCGTTGCCGTTGAAGGTGTCCGCGGCCTGGTTGATCGCCCGGCCCAACGGACCCTGCATCGATCCCGTGGTCGGCCCGAGCTGAACAGCCAGCTTCGTCAGCGACTCTTTGACCTCGTCCCATTCCACCGGGACCCCGGTGCGGCCCAGGCCGATGCTGCCGCCGTCGGGCAGCACCGCCCCGCCGGTGTACGCCGGTGTCAACTGAATGAAGCGGGCCGACACCAGGTTCGGCGACATGATGATCGCCTGGGCGTCCTTCGGGATCTTCACGCCCTTGGACACCGACATGGTGATCTTGACGTCGGAGGGCCGCGGCTCGATCGTGTCGACCTGACCCACCGGAACACCGAGGACGCGGACCTGGTCGCCGGGGTAGAGGCCGACGGCGGACGTGAAATAGCCGACGATGCTTCGCGTATTGCCGGTCGACGACAGTACATACACGCCACCCACCAGCACCGCGATAAGCGCGATCGCGGTGGTGTAGCGCAGCCCCCGGCTGCCGGCGAGGCGCTTGATCATGGCGACTTCGGCCTGATGATCCAGCGCTCTTGGATGAGTCCGCGCAGGTAGTCCGCGAGGCTGGCCGGCATCTTGCCCGGTTGGTAGAAGAAGTCGAACATTGTCGCGATCAACGGCGCGGGGATCACACCGTAGACGTTGACGTTGAATCCGGGTCCGGACCCGACGACCTCGCCGAGCTCGGTGGCGTAGGTGGGTAGCCGTTTGAGGGCCTCGGTGATGTAGTCGCGGCGCTCGTTGAGGTTGCTCAGCACATCGTTGAGCTTGCTCAGGGCCGGGCCGAACTCCTTGCGGTTGTCGGCGACGAACCCGGAGATCTGCGCCGACAGGCCCTGGATCCCCGAAATGAGCTGCCCGATGGCGGCCCGCCGCTCGTCGAGCGCTGCGAACAACTCGTTGCCGTCGTCGACCAGCTTGTTGACTTGGTCGGCGCGCTGGGACAGCACGCCGGTCACCGACTTCGCATGCGCGAGAAGGCTTTGCAGCGCCTCGTCGCGGCGGTTCAGGGTGCGCGACAGCGTCGTCACACCGTCGAGCGCGCCGCGCAGCTGGGGGGTG
>NZ_LZJJ01000016.1:0-1228 GCF_001667625.1 Mycobacterium sp. E1715 | reverse complement strand
CCGACCCGGCCGGTGGTGAACCGCTCGGGCGCCATATACACCCGCGACGGGTCGCCGTGCCCGAGACCGAAGTCGACGAGATACACGAAGTGGTCCGGGGTCAGCAGCACGTTTTCGGGCCGAACAGCCAAATGCACCAGCCCGGCGGCGTGCGCGGCGTCCAGCGCTAGCGCGACCTGCGCGACGATCGACGCGGCACGCGACGCTTCCAGTGGCCCCCGCTCGCGCAGCAGATCCCTGAGGCTGCCGCCGTCGACCAGCTGCATGTCGACGTAACAAACCCCGTGGATCGAACCGAAGTCGTGCACCGGGATGACATGCGGCTCCTCCAACAGCGCAGCGACACCGCAGTCCTGTCGAAAGCGTTGCTGGAAGCCGGGTTCCGCGGCGATGTCGGCGGAAACCAGCTTGACCGCGACCGTCCGGTCTCTAACCGTGTCGTGCGCGCGGTAGACCTCGCCCGTCACACCCGCTCCGATCAGCGATCGCAGCTCGTAGGGACCGAACCGGGTGCCAAGCCGCGAGGTCAATGGGCAGTCCTTTCGCTAGGTCGTAAAGGTCCAGCCCGGCGGGTTCCCCGAATGGGCGCCGACCTAACGTGCGGCGGCTCACGCGTGCGGGGGCACCGGGCACCAGAACAAGCCGCAGTTGAAATTGGGCGGTCCGGGCGGCCGCGGGTGCGGGGTGGCATTGATCGGGCCGCTCGGCCACCCGTAGACGGCACCGGTGTCGGCGTCGACCACGCCACGGTAATCGTAGTAATAGAGGTGGCACACGCCCATGTTCCAGTTGATGAAGTTGTCCGGGATGCGCTCGCCCGGGCACCACTGGCCGCAGGTGTGCCCCGCCGGGCAGTTGCCGCCGACGTGGCCGTACGGGTCGGCCTGCGCGACGCCCGCGGTCAGCCCCACACCGATGCCGGCCGTCAGCAGCGCGCCGGCCATCCACTTCATGTTCATGCCGCAATCACACGCCAGCCGGGCGGCTACCGATCCCATATCGACGTCAGCCGCCGTGACCTTTGTGCTTAGGGCCCCCGTGACCTGGCGGACCCGGCGGGGGCGCCGGCTGCGGGGTGCTCGTGGGTGTGGTGGTGGCGGTGGCGGTCGTCGGGGGCGGCGCCGGCGTGGTGGTGGTCGTCGAGGGCGTCGGCGGTGGCGCCGAGAACGGCGGATCGATCGCCAGCAGGAGGAGTGCCAACAGGAAGGCCGCCGCGATCGCCGCGATC
>NZ_LZJJ01000015.1:0-4702 GCF_001667625.1 Mycobacterium sp. E1715 | reverse complement strand
CCGGCTCGTGGCGTCAGACCGGCTGCAGCTCGCCGCTGGGCGCCTTCGTGGACAACACCAACGGCCAGGGCCGCGCCAACCAGGCCGTCACCGGCACCGTGGCCTACCCGGGCAAGCAGGGCCTCTCGGGCGGCGGCGAAAGCTGGAGCGTCCTGACGACGATGATCCTGCCGTCGGGCGGCGCCCCCTACGTGGTGTGGCCCAAGAGCAAGAGCGACTACGACTCCGCCACGCCCGTGGTCCAGGACCTGCTCAACAAGAACGAGCGGTTCGTCGCGGTCTCCGGAATCGGGCTGCTGGCGCCCGGCAACACCGGGCAATTGCACGACGGAGGCCCCAGCGCCGCGCGGACGGCTCTGGCGTACGCGCGGCAGAAAGACGAGATGTACATCTTCGAGGGCGGCAGCTACACCCCGGACAACATGCAGGACCTGTTCCGCGGGCTGGGCAGCGACAACGCCATTCTGCTCGACGGCGGCGGGTCGTCGGCCATCGTGTTGCGCCGCGACACCGGTGGCATGTGGGCCGGTGCGGGCTCGCCGCGCGGGTCGTGCGACACCCGGCAGGTGCTGTGCGATTCGCACGAGCGGGCGCTGCCCAGCTGGCTCGCCTTCAACTAGCTCGGCCCGAAGCGGAAGATCAGCAGGCTGGCCGCCACCACCGCGGCCGTGACGGCGAACACCGGTGCGACGACGAACCGCGACATCGACGCCCCCAGGAACGCGCCGGCGCACATGGTCAGCACGACGCTGAGACGCAACGTCTGACGCGCGCCCGAGCCGCCGGCCAGGCGGCTGTCCAGACCGAGGCTGACGATCGTCGACGTCAGCACGGTGGTGGACAGCTCCTGGATGCCGAACTGGCGCGCACTGGAGTGCTGCAGGCCGAACGTGACCGCCAGCAAGCCGATCATGATCAGCTTGGTGTTGTCGTGGTACTGCAGGATTCCCACGCCCGCCAGGATCGCCAACCCCACCAAAAGGGTTATCTCCGTTGCCAATACGGTGGTGATCCACTGTCGCGTCCGGTCGGCGAAGTGCCGCGATATCCGGCCGCTGACGATGGTGGTGCACACGAACGTGGGCAGGGCCACGACCACCGCGGTCAGGTCGATGCTCGTCCTGGGCGCCAGCCAAAAGCCAAGGAAGATCACGTTTCCCGTCATGTTGGCGACGAACACATGGCCGAGCACCAGGATGCTGATCGAATCCGCCAGGCCGGTGGCGAAGGTCAGCAGCAACAGCGCCGCGACGGTCGATCGCTCCGACACCGGCGAGGTAACTGCCATGGCTCGTAGCAGACTGCGCTAGACGTGCGGCGTCAAATCCAGCGACGTGATGGTCGTCATCCTGGTCACCAGCCAGCGGCTCTGCGCGCGCTTGAGGAACAGCCGGTAGGACAAGTACTTCAGCGACGGCACGTTCTTGGTCAACGGGCTGGTGGACGTGGTGTTGGTGTAGACGATGACGACGGCGTTGGCGTCGTCGATCGATTCCACCGCCGCCCCGGTGACGTCGGTGTGGTTGGTGATTTTTGCCTGCTTGTTGGGCGCCACGATGGCGTCGACGAACTTGCGGTACTGCGCCTCGAAATCACCGCTGAGGTAGCCCGACGCGCGGTCGGCGAGGGTGTCCATGTTCTCCGGCGTGTAGGTCCACAGCGTGGTGATCGCGTTGGCCGCGGTCCGCGCCACCTTCAGTTTCGTTGCGGCGGCCGCCCGGTCGCTCAGGTACGGCTGTACGGTCGCGCCGGCGAACGCCGCGGAACCGACGAACAGTGCGGCGGCCACCGCGACAGTGACGGCCAGCCGCTTGCCGGCCAGCAATTTGCGCCGCTTGCGAGCGGGGGGTTGGTCCTCGGCTGCCTCGGCGGCCTCGGTGTCACCCTCGGCTGCCTCGGATTCCTCTGCGGCGGAGGCCGTTTCGTCGGCGCTGCCGGACTCTTCCCGCTCTTCGGTCGCCGCCTCGTCCGAAGTGGCGGCGTTACCGTCGGCGGTCAGATCACCTGCTGCAGGTTGCTGATCTTCCACTGCTTTCCTTCCTGCGTGGCGGTCGCCGTCCACCGATTGGCGTTTTCCCAAACTTGTTTACCGTCGGGCGATTTGGCGCTCACGGCGGTGGCCACGATCGTGGTGACACTGCCGTCGTCGTTCCACCGCTCCACCCCCGCGTCCAGGACGGTCCCGGTGGCAGGTTCGGCGCGGGCCACCTGTAGCAAGATCTCGTTCGCCTTGTCGCGGTATTCCTTGGCGAAGTCGCCGGTCGCCTGCGCCAGCACCCGCGTTATGTAGTCGTTGGCGTGGAACGGATCGATGGAGGTGAACTGCGTCATGAACCCGGTGACGTAGCTGAGGACCTCGCGATTCTTCGACGCGGCGCGCTCCCGGGACTGATGATCGACGAGCATCAGGCTGCACACCGTGATCGCGGCCGCCATGAAGACCGCGGCGACGGCGCCGGCCAGCGGCAGGCCCCACGGCCGCCCCGGCGGCACCGGATGCGGGACCAGCAGCGGCCCCTCACCGGGCTGGAACTTGCGGCGCGGGCTCATTTTCCGGCTCCCGGCGGTTTGGGCTTGGTCAGCACCATGAGGTCGTCGACGAGCCAACGGCCGTCGCCGCCCTTGACGAAAGTCACCCGGACGGTGGCGGAGATGTAGCGCTCGTCGGGCGCCGCGCCGCGGCGCCCCTGCATGAACATCAGCATCGTCGCCCGATCGGGCGACGCCGACTGGATCGCGTGATCGGTCACCCAGTACTCGTTGATGACCGGGTTGCCCTTCTGCACCATGTCCTGCTGGGCGGCGAGCTGGGTCCGGTACTTGTCGGTGGCCAGGGACAGGGCGCGGGCGAAGTCGTCGTGCAGCGATTTCGGGTCGTAGGTCAGCATCTGCGCGACGATCTTCGGTCCCTGCGTGTCCAGCTGCGCCCGCGTCCGGTCGGTGGCCCGGTCCGGGGCGAACACCGCCGCGTAGCTCAGCGCCGCACCGGCGATGCACAGCCCCGCCGCGGCCGCCACCAGGACCGTCGTCCACCGCCGCGCGTTGAACGCCGGCTCCGCCGTTTCGTGACGGCGCACTTCGGTGCGCGCCAGCATGTCGGCGAAGGTGCGGCGGCCCGAATCCCACAGCGGCCAAAGCCATCCCACCATCGAGACGGTGTCGAGCAGGTGCGCCAGGTCGCGCAGCAGCAGGCCCCACGGCCCGATCGGCTCACCGTCGCGCCGCACCACCGTGATGCCGAACAGCGCCCGCCCGAGGCTCCAGCCGACGACTGTCGGGAGCAGCAGCCGGTTCACCAGCACCAGCAGGATGACCACTCCGATGACCGCGATGCACAGCCACCACCACACGCCGCCGGGCGGAACGGTGAACCAGGTGACCGCCATCGTGGCCACCACCGCGGCACCCGGCAAGACGTCGACCGCGAGCGCGCCGGCGCGAATGTGCCAGGGCGCCAGGGCGGTCCGCGGAGACTGCTGGACGGCCGTGGCCGGTGGTTTGTCGACCACCACCGTCACTTCGTCACCTGGTCGAGCTTGGCTATCTTGTACTGGCCTTCGCTCTGAGCCATTTTCACCCGCAGCCGGTAGCCGGTCTCGTTCTGCGTCTGGTCGTTCGCGACCTTGACGCGGACCGCGACGAGCACCTCCACCGAGCCGTCGGGGTTGTTGCGCTCGACGGCCGCTCGCATGTCGGACACCTGGACGTGGACGTTGGCGGCCTGGTACGCCTGGACAAGCATGCTGGTGTAAAGCAGGGCCTGCGAGCGGAAAGCGTCAGTGCCGCAGTCGATGATCTTCTGCTCACTCGCCGCCATCGCGTTGGTGTCGGGGGCCTGGGTCGCCGACACGCAGTCGACGGCGGCCTTGAGCGCCGCGGCGTCGTTGCGGGCTATCGCCTGGCTTTCATGGTGGTAGCGCAACGCGACGTAACCGCCCACACCGACCGCCGCGGCGCACATCACGAGCACCGCCGCGATGCCGGCCAACCAGCCGCGACCCATCCGCGACGGCCGACGCTCGACGGCGTCGCCGAGCTCGGCACCGGGCTCCGACGGCTCGTCGGCCGCGGTCTGGGGAGCGGCCTGTTCGGTCGCGTCCTCGGGTCCCGCCGGTTCCCCCGCGGCCACCTCGGTTTCCGCCGGCTCCTCGACGGTCACGTCGGGCGCAGGCGGTTCGATGACACCGTCGGGCGCTGCGGAATCCTCGGGTGTCGCGCCGGAATCGATCGGATCGACGGCGGCCGCCGGGTCCTGGTTCTTAGGACGCCGTCCGCGCAGACGACGAAACTTCGGCATCGGTGGGGGGTTCAGCCGGCTGGTGCCAGCATCTCCTTCCATCCGTCGTCTCCTGTTCTGGCCGAGTTCTCGACGGAGTATTTAACTCCATCTGGCCCCACCAGTTCACCGCTTTGGGGACTGTAGGTCGCCACCGGAGGCCCGCTGGGCGTGTAGACACACGGGTTGGGCTGCTGGCCGTTGCACTGCACGGTACCCGACCCCGGCCGGGACAAGGGGTCGCTGGTCGGCGGGGGCGTCCCGGACACCCGGTCCGACGGGGCCGGGTTCAGGCCGGTGTCGATCGACGGCGCCGGGATCACCTGCCCGGGCTTCACGGGCTGGTCGCAGCGTGCCGCCGGCGCGGGGCAGGTCACGATTTGGTTGGGATCGCCGTACCAGGGGTTGGTACCCGCGGGCACGTAC
>NZ_LZJJ01000014.1:0-1103 GCF_001667625.1 Mycobacterium sp. E1715 | reverse complement strand
CCTGTCGTCAACCCCGACCGACCCGCATACCCACACGCCACACCCCGACCCGCCACATACAACTCACCGACCACACCCACCGGCACCGGGTTCAGGCAGTCGTCGAGGACGAGGAAGCTCAGGTGGGCCAGCGGCGCGCCGATCGGGCTGGCGTTGGTGTCGACATCGCTCGCGACGATCTCCCGGAAAGAGGCGTGCACCGTGGTCTCGGTGATGCCATACATGTTGATCAGGCGCGGCGACCGCCGGTGACCGTTCAACCACTTGCCCAGCCGCTGCGGTTCAAGCGCCTCGCCACCGAACACCACGGTCCGCAGTTTCCCCTCCCGGGCCAACTCGGGTGAGAGGGCGTAGAACGCCGACGGTGTCTGGCTCAGCACGTTGACCTGCTCGCGAATCAGCATGGTGCGCAGGTCTTCTGGTGAGCGGACCACCGCGTCGGGCACGATCACCAACCGGCCGCCGTGCAACAGCGACCCGAAGATCTCCCACACCGAGAAGTCGAAGGCCAACGAGTGACACTGCGACCACACCCGGCCCAGCGCCAGCTCGTCGTGCACCGACTCCAGCAACTGGGTGACGTTGTGATGGGTGACGGCCACGCCCTTCGGCGTACCGGTGGTCCCCGAGGTGTAGATGATGTACGCGACGTTCGCCGACGACGGGGCGGGCAGCGGGTCGGCGCACTGGCCCGCGACGGCGGCCGTGTCGAGATCGATGACCGCCACGCCTGATCCGTCGAGCCTCGAGCGCAAGGCGGGGTCGGCGATTGCGGCGATCGGCGCGGCCTACCTGCCCATCGACCCGGCACTGCCGGCGGCCCGCATCGAGTTCATGCTCACCGACGCCCTACCGATCGCCGCCGTCACCACCGCGGGCGTGCGATCGCGGCTCGACGGGTCGGACCTGGCGGTCATCGAATTCGACGACCCGGAAATCGCGACACAATCGGCCGACGCGCTGTCGGCGCCGTCGTCCGCGGACGTCGCGTACATCATCTACACCTCGGGCACGACCGGGGTGCCCAAGGGCGTGGCCGTCACCCATCACAACGTCACCCAGTTGCTGGAGTCGGTGCACGACGAGCTGGCGCTGGGCCGGGT
>NZ_LZJJ01000013.1:0-3855 GCF_001667625.1 Mycobacterium sp. E1715 | reverse complement strand
CGACCACAGCACGCAGTACGACTTCTGGGCCCTTTCCCGCTATGAGGATGTCGCGAGCGCGATGCGCGATCACGAAAGGTATTCCTCGGCGAAGGGTGTGACGCTCGATCATTTCATCGATCCCGACGCGATGATCCCGCACGGAGTGATCATCATGATGGACCCTCCGCAGCACACCAGAATGCGGTCGCTGGTAAACAAGGTTTTCACCCCGCGTGCGATCGCCAAGCTCGAGCCGATGATCCGGAAGGTGATCGACACAATCGCGCAAACCATCGATGTGACGTCGTTCGACATGGTCGAGGACTTCTCGGCGCTGTTCCCCGTCGAGATCATCACCACGATGTTGGGGGTGCCGCCGGACGGTCGCCAGCAGATCCGGCACTGGCTCGACGCACTGCTGGAACGCGAGCCGGGAAACATCAGCACGACGCCGCACGGCCGCGAGGCGGCGGTGACCATGTGGAGGTACTACTACGACCTTGTCGTCGAGAAACGCGCCAACCCACAGGACGACATGATTTCGCGGCTCACCCAGGTCGAGGTCGAACGCGACGACGGCACCATGACTCGCCTCGACGACACGGAGATTTCGGCCTTTGCGTCGATGCTCGGCGGTGCGGGCGCCGAGACGGTGACCAAGCTGGTCGCAAGCGCCGCAGTGGTGTTTGCGCGACACCAGGACCAATGGCAGGCACTGAGGCGAGACCGAAGCCTCATTCCCGCCGCCGTCGAAGAATTGTTGCGCTATGAGGCGCCCTCGCAGTACCAGGTACGCACCGCCACCCGCGATGTGACCCTGCACGGCAGCACCATTCCCGCGGGCAGCGCAGTCCTGCTCGTCACGGGCTCGGCGACCCGCGACGAACGGATGTTCCCCGATCCCGACCGGCTGGACATCGACCGGGAGCGCAGAATGGGCTTCAACCTCGCCTTCGGGTATGGCGTGCACAGTTGTCTGGGGGCGGCGCTGGCAAGGATGGAGAGCCGCATCGCGCTCGAGGCGCTGCTCGATCTCCTCCCTGACTATGAAGTCGACCGCGGTGGACTGCGGCGGGTGGCGATGGCGAATGTTTGTGGGTGGTCCAATGTGCCCGTACACAGGACGCGCGGAGCATGACCTCCGATCGAGTTGCCCTGCACCACAGGCTGGCCCACGCAAAATGGGAGACGTACGCCAGAGCCCCGGAGACGAAAAAGATCACATACGGCGATGAGTGGATCTACTCGCCAGACGCCGTAATGATGTGCCCCCTGTTCAACGGCGGCGCCGATCATGTGATGGCCGACCTCGCCTCCGGGGAGGTGCTCGCGGCCATGCAACGCTTCGCGCCCGACGGTGACATGCTTACCTGCGAATTCCGCATGTGGTGGAAGCACATGCCCGACTTTCGAATCGTTACCCCGTTCGACTGCAGGCCCGCCGATTGGGGGTTTGCGGTCCGCGACACCTATGCGGGAACGCTGGCCGACGGGACCGTTCTGCAGCTTCACGAATGGGATTACGTATGGACCAATGACGAGGGCCACATCACTCGTTGGGACTGGTTTGTCGATTCCCGGGAGTGGCACCCCTTCCTCGATCTCATCGGCCTCGATCGCGACAGCCTGACGTATCAGGCGTACACAGAGAACTTCCTGCGTGAAGGCAGCATTGTAGGTTGAGGTTTGGCGCCTTGACCGGCTGTCCAGAACTGATCGGTTCGCCGGTCAGCGCATCGAGAGGCTCGCGCAACGCGTCCTTCGCTGCTTCGGTCACGGGTGTGGGTGAAGTGAGATGCCCTTCATCGCAAAGCAACCCGCGACCCAGATTCTGATCGCGCCGGGTTTTGCGGCGCAATTGACCACAGCGCGCTCGCGCGCCGGCAGGCTGATTCGCGCAAGCGGGTCACTAAACAGGGCGCGTTCGCGATTGCCTGCTCACTATCGCCGGACCCGCCAAGGGAGAGCCAAGCACGCCAGGCGCCGCGTCCACGACCGCGGGTATGGAGTTGACCGCGGCCAGCGCTGTCACCGCTACACCCGGATTGACCCGATCCGAGGGCGATTGCTCGAAATACAGCTCCAGGGACATACTGGGCCGTCCCTCGACCCGGATGACCATGCCGCCTTGGTTTTCCCTCGACGGCCGCGGCCAACGCTGCGGCCAGGGTGTGGAACTCACCGTCGCGAAATACTGCACCGCGACCACTGACCGCCCATCGATGACGCCGGCCAGCTGCCAGCGGTGCGCGCAAATCGTCCCTTCAGCAATCGTGCCGAGGGCAGTCTGCAAATCCGTTGGCGCGAGAAGTGTTTCCCAATCCAGTTCGACTCCATCGAGTTCCAGGCCTAGGATGTCGGCGATGTAGCGCACCACGGTCTCCCAGTCGTGGGTGACCTTGCCCGATGCGATTCGGGCGGGCACGTGCCCGTTCGGCTTTCCAAAGCCCATGGATTCGTGCAGCACCTCCCAAATGGGATAGGACTTGTCCAGGTCGATCGCATATTCGTCCATCCGGTAGGAATCGACGGTTCCGGCGCCGGCAAGCAGGGCGGTGGGGACGTTGAGACTAATGAAGCCCGGCTCGGCGCCGGTGGCGTAGAAGGTCGAATTGCCTTTCGCCGCCGCGGCTTCGACGGCCGCGCGCCACTCCGGTGGCGCCGCAGGCGGGTAGACCATTGGGATCGTCGAGATCGTCACGACGTTGATCCCCGCCTCGAGGTAAGTGATGATGTCGGTGATCGCGTCATTCTCGCGCCGGACGGCGGTGGCACAGTAGGTGACACAGTCGGGCCGCAGAGCCAGCACCGCGTCGAGATCGTCGGTTGCCGATATACCGACCTCCGGTTCGCCACAAAGGCGACCCGCGTCAACTCCGGCCTTCTCGGGCGTGGACACTTTGACTCCGACGAGTTCCAGTGCCGGATCACCGAGGACTGCCCGGAGTGCCTCCTTACCGGTCAATCCCGTGCCTACGTGAACAACTCGATACTTTCTGGATTTCTCAGTTGCCATTGCTCAATCTCCTATGTGCGTTTTCCTAAGAGCGCCGGACCGCGGCTTGCGTCTCCACCCGCTTCGCGCACCGATGAGAGCAGCGAGTTCGTCGTGAGGACGGATCATTGCGCTACCGCACGTACGGGCACGCGTCCCCATCCGAAGACATTCGGCATCTTGACCCGTTGCAGGCCCGCGACGTCTACCTCGAACTCGGGGATCAAGTCCAACAGGGCATCGATGGCAATGCGTCCCTCCATGCGCGCCAGTGCCGCGCCAAGACAGCTGTGTATTCCGTAGCCGAATCCGAGGTTGTGGCCGGAGTGCCGACGATTGATGTCGAAGCGATCTGCATCGACGAACGCTCGCTCATCCCTGGTGGCCGAACCATTGATGAGCATCACCGGATTGTGCTTGGGTATCACCGTGCCATGAAGTTCGACATCGACCTTGCTCCAACGGATGTCGTATTGCGATGGCCCCTCGTAACGCAGCAGCTCTTCGAAGGCGGCGGGAATGAGGCTTCGGTCTCGCCTCAGTGCCTGCCATTGGTCCTGGTGTCGCGCAAACACCACTGCGGCGCTTGCGACCAGCTTGGTCACCGTCTCGGCGCCCGCACCGCCGAGCATCGACGCAAAGGCCGAAATCTCCGTGTCGTCGAGGCGAGTCATGGTGCCGTCGTCGCGTTCGACCTCGACCTGGGTGAGCCGCGAAATCATGTCGTCCTGTGGGTTGGCGCGTTTCTCGACGACAAGGTCGTAGTAGTACCTCCACATGGTCACCGCCGCCTCGCGGCCGTGCGGCGTCGTGCTGATGTTTCCCGGCTCGCGTTCCAGCAGTGCGTCGAGCCAGTGCCGGATCTGCTGGCGACCGTC
>NZ_LZJJ01000012.1:0-5914 GCF_001667625.1 Mycobacterium sp. E1715 | reverse complement strand
GGGGCGAAGATCTCCCACACCGACACGTCGAAGGCCAGCGAATGCGCATGCGACCACACCCCGGGCGCCGGCAACCCCGCATCCAGTGACCCGATCAGCGCCGTCACGTTATGATGCGAGACCCCAACACCTTTGGGCACACCCGTGGTACCCGAGGTGTAGATCAGATACGCCAATCCGTCGGCGTCGGGCTCGGGTAACGCCGCATCCGGGAGCTCGTCGAGGCGCGCATCATCGACATCGATGACCGCCACCCCATGCCCGGCCAGCCGCCCGGCCAGTTCCGCGGTGGTCAGGGCGGCGACCGGCTTGGCGTCGGCCAGCAGGAACCCGATCCGCGAATCCGGGGAGACCGGATCGATCGGCAGGTACGCCGCCCCGGTCTTCAGCACCGCCAACATCGCGGCGATCGCCTCGGCCGACCGCGAAAACAGCAGCGCCACAACCGAACCGGGACCCACGCCCCGGTCAACCAGATACCGCGCCAACCGATTCGAGGCCGCATCCAACTCCCGGTACGACACCGAGACCCCACCACCGCAGACCGCCACCGCCCCCGGCCCGCGTGCGACCTGCGCGGCAAACAACCCGGGCACCGACACCGGACCCGGCACCGGCCCGCTCAAAACGGCCCGATTACCAAAGACATCCAGCCGAGACCGCTCAGCCTCATCGAGCACATCCACCGTCGACAACGACCGTGCCGGATCGGCCGCCATCGCCACCAACAGCCGCTGCAACCGGCTCGCCAAGTCCGAGACGTCGAAGTTCGAGAAGGGCTGTCCGACACCCACCGTGCTCAGGAATTGCTGATCGCCGAACCCGAGGAAGAACAGCCCGAAGTGGCCCACCGGGCCAAAGGTCGTGTACGTCGCGGTCGCCGGCACACCGGCGAGGCTGAGGGTCATCCGGGCCGGGACGAAGTTCACGACCACCCGGTTGGATGCCTGCGGTGCGCCACGGAAGCCGCCGTCGCCACCGAGCATGTGCACCGGGAAACGCTGGTGCCGCAACGCCTCCCGCGACCGCGTATCGACCTGTTTGAGAAACTCGGCGGCGGTGAGGAGGGGCGACGCGTTCAAGACCAGCGGCACCACCCCGGCGAGCATGCCGGGGTGGGTCTTCGACTCCGGGTCCAGCCGGCGGCTGACCGGGAAGTCGAGCACCACTTCGTCGGAATTGTCGGCGCGGAACCCCCGCACCAGGAGTGCGCAGGCGGCGGTGAGGACCGACGACCGGCGGACACCCAGCGACTTGGACAGTTGTTTGATCGCGCCGAGCACCGACGAGTCCAACTGGACGGGCGGTGAGGGGGCGTATGGGTCCCGGTCGCCGGCGAACTGGGTCATTCGATAGCCCGGCTCGGCGCCCGTCGGCAGGTGCTCGTTCCAATAGGCCTCGTCGGCAAGGTAATCCGCGGATGCCGCGTATTCCGACTCGCCGCTGACGAGATCTTGCACCGAACCGAAGAAGGCCGGAGATACGGCCGTGCCGGAGGCGAGCGCGGAGTAGACGGCCGCGATGCGGCGGCCGATCAGCGCGATGCCCATTCCGTCGATCGCGATGTGATGACAGCAGGTGAACCAGTAGTACTCATCGGGTGCCGTCTGGAACAGGTAGAAGTTCATCATCGGACCGGTGAGCGGCATCGGCGTGCGCTGGATCGCCGACGCCCGCTCGCGGGCCTCGCCCTCGGGATCGGCGGACCCGCTCACGTCGTCGAAGACCAGATCGACGTCCGGGTCGTCGATCACCCGCTGAAAGACCTGCCCGTCCGCCTCGAAGAAGCGGGCCCTGAGGCTCTCGGCCTCGCCCACCACGTGGCGCATCGCCTGCTCCAGCAGACCGCGGTCGATCGCGCCCTCGATCCGGACGAGCACGCCGAGTTGCCACGCGACATCGAAGTGACCCGTTTGCTGAGCGAGCCAGATGTCCAGCTGCGCTCGCGTCAGCGGTAGTGCCCGGTCACTGCGTTCCACTAAGTCCCCCCAAAACCCTTCCCGACTCTTTCATACCTAGACGGTCTATACATCACAAACCGGGAGCGGACAGCCTCTCGCGCAGCGATTTAGGGCGCCTATCGGGCCAGTGTTGTTCGACGAAGTCGAGGCACGCCGCCCGTTCGGCTTCGCCGTAGGCCACGCTCCAGCCCGCGGGGACATCGGCGAAGGCCGGCCACAGGCTGTGCTGGTCCTCATTATTGACTAGCACGAAAAATTTGCCCCCGCCGTCGTCGAAAGGATTGGGCTGCAATGGACAACCTCCTCGAACCGAGCTGAGACGTGCAGAAGCGTTGGACGCTGCATCGAAAACGATGCTGCGCTTCTGGATTGGCCGTTGGTTTCGACCAGTGTGGCGTCCTGCCCACCGGCGCCGTGCCAGCGCCTTCGGGCTTTGCGGATATCCCCGTCATGAGGAGACCGTCGTGGCTGCGTTTCGGGCCCCAGTCGGTTCCCCTGCCCGAGTCGCGATGCCGTCCGCAACACCAACGGTAGCCCACGAAACTGGATCGGTGGTTTCACGCGGAACGCCATTCGCGCACCAGCGAACCGTGAGCGTGCTGGCACCACGACTTGCAACGTCGTAATCCACGGCTCGCGCGGCACCCGCCGGTTTGGTCAAACCTGTGAATTTCCTATGCACGAACGGAATTCGCTGCCGCGGGTTGCGGCACGCGTGTCGCGGAAGCCGGCGACCAACCCGGTGTTGTGACAAACTTCACGGGTGCACGAGCGGGTGGTGTTCACAGCGGATTGGCCCGCCGTTCACGGATCGTCCCGCGCCTGGGCATCGCTTGAACGTGTTGCGCCACGCCGAAATTCGGTGGGCGAACCCACATCCTACGGATCGGCGCCGGGGCGGCACGATCCCTCGAGGTTCGGTGTTTAGGGTCGGTGGCCCGCGGGTAGAGATGCGCCAATGTGGGGGTCGGTGCTGGGGTTGGGAATTCTCGCGGCGCTCAATCCCGTGCGCCTCGGGCTGGCCCTCCTGATGATCTCCCGACCGCGGCCCGGGCCGAACCTGCTCGCCTACTGGGTGGGCGGCCTCACCGTGTGTGTGCCCGAGCTTCTCGCGCCCCTGATGCTGCTCAACTTCACCTCGGCGTTCGGCTCGTTCGGCCACGGCTCGACCACGAAGGCCACCAGTTCCACACTTCCGCACATCCAGATCGGCCTCGGCGTGCTCGGGCTGTCGATCGCGGCGGTGATGGCCGTGCGCTTTTCGACGGGCCAGCGAGCGGAGGCCGGCGTATCGAGCGACGCGACCCCGACGCCCGCGGGCGCGCCGATCGCGGTGCCGCGATTCCTGAGCCGCGCGGGGGACGTCCCCCCGGAGGAGGGTTCCGGACCGCGGCGTTTGCTCCACCGCGCCCACCTCGCCTGGGAGCAGGGGTCGCTGTGGATCGCGTGGGTGATCGGCCTGGCGTCGGTTCCGGTCGACGGGGTGCTGTTCATCCTGGCGATCATCGTCGCCTCGAGGGCGGCGGTCGCCACGCAGGTCAGCGCCTCGATCGCGTTCGTCGTGCTGATGTATTCCGTCGTCGAGGTGATCCTGGTGGGATACGTCGCCGCGCCGGCAAGGACCCAAGCCGCGCTGCGGCGGCTGCACGACTGGGTGCGCGCCTACCACCGGCAGATTCTCGTGACCGTCTTCACGGTGGTCGGCGTCTCGCAGCTGGCCCAGGGCATGCACATCCTTTGAGCTGTCGGGTGACAAACCCGGCAATCACATCCGGCCGGCGACCGCGGGAGGATACAAAGGCATCAGCGTCTCGATAATCGGCGTTGGGAGCCCTCGTGATCACTCTGGACCGCTTGGTGAATGTGCTGGGTGGTCATGGGGTCCGGCTGGGTTGGTCGTCGGTGCCTCGGTCGACCGAACTGCGCAGCGTGGTCATTCACGAGATGTCGGGCGGGCGGGCCGTCGTCGGTGATGTTCTGCTGGCCATCGGCGCCGAATCTCTGAGCGAAGCGGTCGAGTGGGCGAACTCGGCGGGAGCGCTGGTGGTGTTGACGCGCGAGGGTGCGGAGCCGCTGACGGTGGGCGAGGACGCCGGGGTCGGGGCGGTGCTGCTGGTCGAGGAGACGCTGCCGTGGAGCGAGCTGGCCGCGGTCATCTACGGGCTGGTGCTGGAGGGCCGCGAGACCGCGGCCGGCCGTGGCCCGACCGACCTCTTCGCGCTGGCCGACAGCCTGGCGGATGCGATCGGCAGCGCCGTCGTCATCCACGACGAGTTGCTGCGAGTGCTGGCGTATTCACGGCTGCAGCAGGACCCCGATCCGGCTCGGGTCGAGACGATTCTGAGCCGGCAGACGCCGGAGCGGCTGCGCGCGCTGTTCGAATCCCGGGGCGTGTTCGCGCACCTGGCGGCGGCCGAAGAGCCGCTCTTCGTCGAGGGCGATCCCGAATACGGTTTGACGGGCCGCATGGTGGTGGCGGTGCGCTCCGGGCGAGAGCTGATGGGGTCGGTCTGGGTGGCGTGTTCCGAGCCGCTGGACGAGCCGGCGCGCACGGCCTTGGCCGCGGGCGCGCACACGGTCGCCATGCACGTGCTGCGGTCACAGGCCAGCGCCGACCTCGAGCGTCAGGTCGAATCCGAGCTGGTGATCCGGCTGCTCGAGAGCAGCGCCGACGCCGCCACGGCGGCGAGCAGGCTCGGCCTGCCCCAGAGCGGCTTACGGGTGATCGCGCTGCAGGCGTCGGTGGGCGCCGAACGCGACGCGGCCCTGCTGCTGGCCTTCGAGCGCGCCACCACCGGCTTCGGTTGGTCACGACCGGGGCGCAGCGCCCTGGCGGGCAACACCGTCTACACCCTGCTTCCCGCGGATCAGGCCACGGCGGCCCGCGACTGGGTGACCGCCCTGACGGCGGCCCTGCCCGAACGGGTGACCGTGTTGGCCGGCATCAGCGGGCCGGCCGACGTGGCCGAGCTCGCCGCGGCCCGGCAGGAGGCCGACGAATGTCTGGCGCTGCACGAGGCGTCGCCCACCTGCGCGCCGCCCGCCTACGACGAATCGTGGGATGACATCCTGCTGCAGCGGTTGCGCACCGCGGCCCGCGCCGGCCGGGCCCCGACCCGTGGACCGGTGGCCGAGCTGCGCCGGCACGACCGCGCCAACGGAACCGACTACCTCGCCACGCTGCGGGCGTGGTTAGAGGCCCAGGGCGATCCGGTTGAAGCCGGTGAGCGTCTCGGTGTGCACGAGAACACCGTCCGTTACCGGCTCCGGAAGATGGCCGAAATCAGCAATCTTCCCTTGGACGACGCCAGGAAGCGGCTGGCCATGATGATCGAACTCGCGGCCACCGACATCGGTTGATCGAGCGCTGTCGGAATCCGACAACGCGCGCCGGCGCCCTTGTCGGATCGGCGCAAGCCGCGCGGTGCCCGGCCGCGCGAAGATCGGGGTGACCAACCACGGTCGCTACCCATTCGAACGAGGACATCCGATGACCACCCCCCGACACGATCACCCCGGGCTGGAGACGTTCACCGTTCCCCTGCCGCGGGGTCTGCTCGCTCGGCTGTTTCGCCGCAACCCGCTGGTCCGGTCGACCGACCGGCTGGAGGCGCTGCTGTTGGTGTTGGCCATCGCGGTGTCGCTGGTCACCGTGCCGATCGCCGCCGCCGTGGGCACCGCGATCCATGAGGACCGTAGCCGCGTCTACGCCGAACAGGTGCAGACGCGGCGCCCGGCCACCGCGACGGTCGTCGGGGACAGCCATCCCCGCACCGATCTCGGAAAACCGACGGTCATGGCGCCCGCCCGATGGGATTTCGCCGGCTCCGAGCGCACCGGGGACATCGCCGCACCGCTCGCGGTGAAAGTCGGTGACCAGATAGACATTTGGGTCGACGACCGGGGCGCGCCGGTTACCCGGCCGAAGATGTCACCGGCCGACGAGGCGGTCG
>NZ_LZJJ01000011.1:0-650 GCF_001667625.1 Mycobacterium sp. E1715 | reverse complement strand
GCACGGGCCGGACACCCCGGTCGGCACCGCGCTGCTCGACGACGTGACGCTGTCCAACGCCGGGCTGCGTGAGGGCACCGCCGTGATCGTCGGCGCGGTCACCGTCTACGGCGCCCGGTCGGTGACGCTGTCCGGCTCGTCGCTGGCCAGCCAGTCCATTTCGCCGGTGACCCTGCGGCAGGCCCTGCTCGGCAAGGTGCTGACCGTCGGCGACGCCGTGTCGCTGCTGCCCCGCGATCTGGGCCCGGGCTTCTCGACGGCGGCCGCCACCCGCGCGCTGGCGGCCTCGGTGGGCATCAGTTGGACCTCGGAGCTGCTGACCGTCACCGGCGTGGACCCGCTCGGCCCGGTCAGCGTGCAGCCCAACTCGCTGGTCACCTGGGGCGAGGGCGTGCCGGCCGGCGGCCCGGCCGTGTCCACCGAGCTGGTCGACGTGGCCAGCCCCGAAACGGTCCTCGAGGAACTCAAGGGCTCACAGCCGCAGGCCGCCAAGCTCATCGAATGGCTCAAGCTCGCGCTCGACGAGCCGCACCTGCTCAAGACCCTGGGCGCCGGCGCCAACCTGGGCGTGCTGGTGTCCGGCCCGGCCGGGGTGGGCAAGGTGACGCTGGTGCGCGCGGTGTGCGACGGCCGCAGGCTGGTCAAGCTGG
>NZ_LZJJ01000010.1:0-32264 GCF_001667625.1 Mycobacterium sp. E1715 | reverse complement strand
CGAACTCGTCCGGCGAGATGTTCAGGATCGAGGACCCTGGCGGCTCGGCAACCCCGGCGCAGTTGATCAGGGCGTCCAGCCGCCCATGAGCGCGTACACACTCGTCGACCAGCGCCCCGGCGACGCGCTCCTCGTTCGCGGGTCCGACCACCGCGGTGGCGCGCCCGCCGGACGCCGTGATCGCGGCGACGGCCTCCTCGACGGCGTCCTCGTCGCGCCCATTGACCACGACACCGGCGCCCAGAGCGCTCAGCAGTTCGGCGATCGCGCGCCCGATTCCCCGGCTGCCGCCGGCCACCACCACCCCGCGGCCCTCCAGCGGGCGGTCTGTTTCGTTCACCGCCATCGGCGCCGGAAAACGTTGTGCGCGAAAGGCTCTCGACACCGGTCGACGGCGCGTCGCGCGAGTTTGGTCACGAACATTAGGCGAACAGTACCCAGCGAGCGTACAAATGAGAACCTCACCCTCCGGTTGCGCGCCGACGGTCCCGGCACCTTTGCGGCTAACCGGTGAGGGCGTCAAAACGGCTGGCCAACGCTCACTTGGCTATGTTCTGGCGGTTTGCTGTGCTCGTGCTCGTTGCCCGGCGGCTGCGGTTGCCGACGCGTTTCGGCCCCAATCGGGCCAAGCGATCGCGGGCGTGTGCGATGGGGCGTATAGTCAAGATCGAAGTCCGTTCTGGACGCGTCGCCGTTTAGCTCAAAGCGGCCAGTCAGCCGCACGGCTACTGAGCATGATATGGCTCCGGCGAAACGAACCCGAGTCATCTCTCTCGTTGGTATCCCGTACGCGTTGTCTAAACGACCCAGTCCTGCGGATAGAGGTGGAGTGAGGCGATTCTGCGCATGACCGCATGCCTCGCTGCACACGACTCAGAGGAGTGAGTCAGCAATGCAAAAATCTCTGTGCAGCAAAGGTTTCAGGATCGACCGCGCCAACATCGGGCGCGTGCGCGTATGACTGATGTGATAACAACCCCGCGCCCTGCCGAGTGCCGCGACAAGAAATCCGACGATTCCTACGACGACGTGGTCGAAATGTTCGTCGAACTGCGCCAAATGCCCGCCGAGTCGCATGAGTACGGCCGCCAGCGCGAACGCATCGTGGCCCGTTGTCTGCCTCTTGCCGACCACGTGGCAAGCCACTTCGCCCGCCGGGGTGAAGGCATCGACGACCTCGTCCAGGTGGCGCGCCTGGGTTTGATGAACGCTATCAACCGGTTCGATCCCGCCAAGGGACCCAGCTTCATCGGCTTCGCGGTCCCGACCATGATGGGCGAGGTCCGTAGGTACTTCCGCGACTACAGCTGGGGGATGCGGGTCCCCCGGCGGCTACGCGAACTGCACGTGCAGATCAGCAGGACGACCGGGGACCTGGCTCAGAAGCTGGGCCGCGCGCCCACCGCGGGCGAGCTGGCACAGGTGCTGGAAGTCCCCCGCGAGGAAATCGTCGAATGCCTCGTGGCGGGCGACGCCTACCGGCTGGATTCCCTGGATGCCCCGGTGGGCGCCGACAGTTCGGGCACGCCCCGACTGGTCGCCGACGCCGTTGGCGGCCTCGACCCGCAGATCGAGCACATCACCAACCGCGAGGCGCTGCGTGTCCTGGTTGCCGGCCTGCCCGAACGCGAACGCGAGGTGTTGCGCATGCGGTTCTTCGAATCGATGACGCAGAGCCAGATCGCCGAGCGCATCGGGGTGTCACAGATGCAGGTCTCCCGCATCCTGGCCAGCACCCTGCGCTGCTTGCGCGACCAATTGGAGTAAACAACTCATCGCCCGCCAGGGGCCTTGGGCGCCACGCCCGCGCCACGCCGCAATGTACTGTGCGATTCGGGAACGAACTCGACTGCGGCGCCGAAGGCGGCCTGGGAAGGGAGCTCGAACGATGAGGACTTCACGGACGGTGGCCGCGGGAGTCGCGGCGACGACGGCGCTGGCGGTGGCGGTGTCGGGGTGCGGCGGCAAGAATTCGACGCCTTCGACGTCCAAGCCGGGGTCGTCCAGCTCGGCTACCAGCGCCCAGAGCTCGGCGCCGGCATCGTCGGGCCCCGCCCAGCCGAGTGACTACACCGGGTTGCTGATCCAGGCCAGCGACATCAACGCCCCGATTCCGTTCACAGCCACCCCGCCGACCACCAACCCGAACGGCCAGCCCGGCGTCGCGACGACGTTCAAGGACGAGGACGGCAGCCACGTCATCAAAGACACCATCCAGGTGTTGGCCGACCCTGGCGCCGCAACGAACGCGTTGAACGCGGCCAAGGGCGGTCAGGGTGACGTGATCAAGAACCCGACCACGCAAGCCGCCGCCGTCGGGACGGGCGGAACGACCCTGCTGGGTAACTCCCCCGACCACAACAAGGGTGTGACCCTGCTGATGTTCACCGAGGGCAGGGCCTTCGTGACACTGCAGTTCGACGGACCGCCCGACACGCTGGCCCCCGCGGATTTCGTCAACGACGTCGGCCAGAAACAGGACACGGCCATCAAGAAGGGGCTCGGCGGCTGACCGAGAGCTGACCGCCCACAATCCGAGGAGCCCGATGACCGTCATCAACGGCATGCCGGCCCATGCGCTGCTGCTGCACTTCGTCGTGGTGCTCGTACCCGTGACCGCCCTGCTGGAGATCGTCTGCGTGTTCTGGCCGACGGCGCGGCGCGGCCCCCTGTTGTGGCTGGCGGTGATATCGGCCATCGTCACCATGGTGCTCACGCCGATCACGGTGGACGCCGGGGAATGGCTGTATGACCTGCGGACCAAACCCAGCGCGATCCTGCAAAAGCACGCCGCCCTGGGCGGCACGATGACCTACTTCGCGGCCGCGCTGCTGGCGGCCGCGTTGGTGCTCGTGGCGATGCGCCTGATCGAACGCCGCTCAGACAAGAGCCGTGTGGCCGTCCGGGCGACCATCGCGATACTGGTGCTCGCCGTCGCCATCGCATCGACGATCCAGATCTACCGCGTGGGTGATGCTGGGGCGCAATCGGTTTGGGGTGACGAGATCGCGCGTCTGCAGAAATCGCACCCGGGTTAGCGGTTATCGCGGCGCCTATGCGGTTGGCGTGAGGAGAAAGAGCCGGAATGTGCGCCGGCCCGCGCGATCCTGGGCGACCTGGTAGTTCGGCCAGTGCGTTACCGCCGTGGACCATGCTTGGTCACGTTCCGCGCCGGTGAGCAGCCGGACCGATGCCACGAAGCGATGGCCGCGCCTGCGGACGGTAACGCGTTGTGTCGCTTTGAGGTTCGCCGACCACGAGGGATGGCGCTCTCGGCCCCAGTTGGAGCCGACCAGCAGCAACCCGCCGTCGAGCGGCACGTACTGCACGGTCGCGGTACGGGCGAGGCCCGTCTTGCGGCCCGACGTGGTGATCTGTACGTTCGGCAAGCCCACGAGATCGAGTACACCGAACCGTCCAGTCGTCGCGAAGCGAAGCAGCGCCTCAAGACTTTCCGCGACTGGCCGGCCAGTCAGGACGAGCCGGCGGTAGGCCGCCGGATTCCGGGCCACCCGCTGCAGCGGATTCATACGCAGACTGTATTCCCGGCGGCCCCAGCGCGGGCATCGGAGCGGTGAAATGACCCTGACGGCTGGGGTTTCCGATGCCGGCGCTCGGTCACGCCTTCCTGGCGCCGCACCGATTAAATAAATTGCTTGATTTAATATGATGGTCCGTGTTCACTTGGGCGATGACCGCCGAACGGGCCGCCCGTTCCGACAGGTCGACGGGCACCCGGGAGGCGATCCTGTCGGCCGCGGAAGTGCTGTTCGCCGAGCGCGGCATGTACGCGGTATCGAACCGGCAGATCAGCGAGGCGGCCGGGCAGGGCAACAACGCCGCGGCTTGCTATCACTTCGGCACCAGGACCGACCTGCTCCGGGCGATCGAGGACAAGCATCGGAAGCCGATCGAGGCACTGCGCGCGCACCTGCTGACCGCAATCGACGATTCGGGCGACCTGCGCGACTGGGTGGGCGCGCTGGTGCGGCCACTGACCGATCATCTGCATGCGCTGGGCACCCCCAGCTGGTACGCCCGCTTCGCCGCCCAGGCGATGGCCGATCCCACGTACCGCCACGTCGTCACCAAAGACGCGCTCGCGTCGCCGCTGCTGGTGCAGACCATCGACGGCATCAACCGTTGCCTTCCCGACCTGCCCAGGCGGGTGCGGTCCGAACGGATGGTCATGGTGCGCAACCTGCTCATGCACACCTGCGCCGAGCACGAAGGCGCTCTGGCCGAGCACGGGCCGCGTTCGCGTTCGGCCTGGCCGGTCGCCGGGGAGGGCCTGATCGACGCGATCGTCGGCCTCTGGCGCGCACCGGTCCATGTGAGCGCGGCGCGCACCTAGCCCCGCCGCACACCAGAACAGGCCAAACCGAGGAGCACGATGACCGACGTCTCGACCGACACCGCTATTCCGGAGTTCCCCATGTCGCGGGCGCCGGGTTGCCCGTTCGCCCCGCCGCCAGAAGTGCTGCAGCTCAACGCCGACAGACAGTTGAGCCGGGTCCGGATCTGGGACGACAGCACGCCCTGGCTGATCCACGGCTATGAGGCGACCCGGGCGTTGTTCACCGACTCGCGGACCAGCGTCGACGACCGGCTCCCGGGCTATCCGCATTGGAACGAGGGCATGCTCGCGACGGTGCACAAGCGGCCGCGTTCGGTGTTCACCTCCGACGCCGAGGAGCACACCAGGTTTCGCCGGATGCTCTCAAAACCGTTCACCTTCAAGCGGGTTGAGGCGCTGCGGCCTGCGGTGCAGCAGATCACCGACGACCACGTCGACGCGTTGCTGGCCGGCCCAAAGCCGGGTGACATCGTGAGCACATTGGCGCTGCCGGTCCCCTCCCTGGTCATCAGCGAGTTGCTGGGCGTGCCCTACCAGGACGCGGACTTCTTCCAGACCCAGGCCCAGCGCGGCATGGACCGCTACGCCACCGAGGAAGACACGGCGCAGGGCGCGGCGTCGCTGGCGAAGTACCTGGCGAACTTGGTGCGGGCCAAGATGCAAAGACCCTCCGAGGATCTGGTTTCCGACCTCGCCGAGCGGGTCAACGCCGAAGAGCTCACCGTGCGCGAGGCGGCCCAGCTGGCCACCGGTGTGCTCATCGCCGGTCACGAGACGACGGCCAACATGATCAGCCTGAGCGTCGCGGCCCTGCTCGACCATCCCGACCAGCTGGCGCTGATGCGCGACACAGACGATCCGCAGGTGATCGCCGTCGCGGTCGAGGAATTGATGCGCTACCTCAGCATCATCCAAACCGGCCAGCGGCGGATCGCGGTCGAGGACATCGACGTGGGTGGCGAGACCATCCGAGCCGGCGAGGGCATCATCCTCGACGTCGCTCCGGCGAACTGGGACGGCCGGCAGTTCCCCGACCCGGACCGCCTGGACCTGCGCCGCGAGGACGGACCGCACGTCGGGTTCGGCTACGGTCGCCACCAGTGCGTCGGGCAACAGCTGGCCCGGATGGAATTGCAAATCGTCCTGCCCACGCTCCTGCGTCGCGTCCCAACCCTGCGCCTCGCGGCGCCGCTGGAAGAACTGCCCTTCAAGCACGACGCGCTGGCTTACGGTCTCTATGACCTGCCAGTGACATGGTGAAACCCGACCCGAGCCCGCAGGTGCCCGACTTGCGAGCGTTCGCTGGAAAGCGTTGCGGCGCTGGGCAACGAGCTGACGGCCGAGGCCCGGCCCGTTGACATCTTGCTCAACAACGCCGGCATCATGACGCCGCCGCAACGCCAGGAGGGCCGAGGCGGCTTCGAATTGCAGTTCGGGGACTCCCACACGTGCGCCTCGTTTATGGTGGATGGTCTGGGGCTCGCCCAGGTCGACGAGATCGGAATCGACAAGGTGATGTGGTCGTCGGACTACCCGCACAACGAGAGCACCTACGGCTACTCGGAGCGGTCGCTGGCCGCGGTCGTCGACGCCGTCGGTACCGAGAACACGGTCCGCGTCGCCAGCGCAAACACCAGAACGTTCTCGGACCTGTGAGATGACCGAATCACTCAGTGTCCCGGGCACACTCATCGACATCCCCGATGAGCCGGATAGGGCGCGCATGCGTTCCGAGACTGGCGCTAGGCTGCGGTCCGCGATGGCCGATCACGGCGTGGACGCGCTGATACTGCTGATGAACGGCTACGTCGGATACGCGACGGGCGCCAGCTGGCCGCTCTTGGACGCGGGGCTGTCGCACGTGGAGCGCCCGGTCGCGGTCTTGCTCGCCGACGACGAACATCCGCACCTGTTCATGCCGTTTCGCGGCGGAGCGTCCGCGGAATCGCCGGTGCCCGACGACCATCTGCACGGGCCCGTCTACCTCGAATTCGACCATGGCGTCGAGCAATTCGCGCGTGAGCTGGCTGGGCTGATCCCACCGGGCGCGAACGTCGCGGTCGACGAACTGACCGGAGCGATGCGAAGGGCCGCCCGCAGGCTGTTCCCCGGGGGCGAGCCGACGGATGCGGCGATCGTGGTTGGTGCTGCGCAATTGGTGAAGACTCGCGATGAGTTGTCCTGCCTTCGCCGGGCCACCCGCATCACCGAACAGGCGATCGTGGACGTGCAGCGGGCGTTGGCGCCGGGGGTCCGCCAGATCGACCTGTCGGCCACGCTGGTGCGTCGCGCCTTCGAGCTGGGTGCCACCACGAACATGCTGGAGGCCATCTGGCAGGTGATGCCGAGTTCGCGAGAAGCCGGAGTGTGGACGACACATGGCGATCTGGCGCTGCCGCTGCTTCCCACCGATCGTGAACTGGCCGCCGGCGACGTGCTATGGACCGACATCAGCATCACCTATGCCGGGTACTGCTCCGATTTCGGCCGGACCTGGGTGGTCGGTCGCCCGCCCACCCAGCGACAGCAGGACCAGTTCCGACAATGGCGTTCGATCATGGACGCGGTGCTCGCGGTGACCAAAGCCGGTGTCACCTCCGGCGATCTGGCGCGTGCGGCGATTGCCGCCAACGGCGGCCGCAAACCCTGGTTGCCGCATTTCTATCTGGGCCACGGTATCGGGACCTATCCCGCCGAAGCTCCCATGATCGGAACGGATCTCGGCGAAGAGTTCGACGACAACTTCGTCTTGCCGGTCGGAACGGTTCTGGTGCTGGAACCCGTGGTGTGGGAAGACGGGACGGGCGGTTATCGCAGTGAGGAGATCGTGGTGATCACCGAAGACGGCTACCTGCCGATCACCGACTACCCCTACTCCCCCTATGGCGACTGAAGTTCTGCCCGACCCCACGGCGCTGCGGATGGGCCGCCGGGACCGCGCGTTGGCGCAGATGGACGCGCACGGGCTGGACATGCTGGTGCTTGGGCGTCAAGCCAACATTCGTTACGTGACCGGCGCACCGCAGTTGTGGATCGCCGGGACGCGACCGTTCGGCCCGATGTGCGTCGTGGTGCGCGGGTCAGGCGAGATCTATCTCAACAGCACCGACGACGAGGGGGTGCCGGAGGAGATCGGGCACGATCACCTGTACGGGCTGGCCTGGAACCCGATGACGCTCATCGACGTGCTGAAGAAGATCGATGGCGCCCACACCGCGCGTCGGGTCGGAACCGATGCGATCACGCCGACTTTCGCCGCCCTGCTGCCGGAGGCGTTCCCGAACGCCGAGCTCGTCGACGCGGAGCCCGCGATGCGGGCCGCGCGGCGCGTCAAGACGGCCGACGAGATCGCGGCCATGGCGACCGCGCTCCGGGTCGCCGAGCGCGGACTTGCCGCCGCGCTGGCCGAATTCGCGCCGGGCGTGTCGGAACGAGCGCTGGCGGGGGCCATGATGGAGGCCATGGCCGCGGGCGGTGTGAGCACGCCCGCCACCCAGGACGCGGCGTGGGTGACGTCGAAGGAGCACTCGTGGCGTCGCGCCGGATCGGGCGAGGCGCGGCCGGGTGATCTGGTCGCGTTCGCCGCGGGGGCCCTGGCGAACGGCTATGTCGCGGAAGTGGGCCGGACGTGGCCGGCCGGCGACCACGCCGACCGGGCTACGCGCGACCTGTTCGAGCGGTCGAACACGTTGTACGACAACATGCTTGCGGCCTGCCGGCCCGGCGCGCCCACCTCGGACTTGGTGGCCGCCTATCAGGCCGCCGGCGAGCCGATTCCGCCGATGCCGATCGCGCACGGATTGGGGCTGGGATTCGATCCGCCGGTGGTGTCCCACACCCTGCTGGCAGCGGGCGAATTCGACCAACTGGAGGCGGGGATGGTGTTGGCCATCACCGCGTATGTCTGGGAAAAGGGTGTCGGGGCGGTATTCAGACGGGACACCGTTCACATCACCGAGGGCGGTCCCCACGTGCTGACCGCCAGCCCGTCGTGGTCCGGTCAATAGAATCACTTGCGTCACTGGGTGAGTTCCGTGATCCCGATATCACTGCGGTCGGCCGAGAGCCCAGCCGGGCAGCGTCGGCGACACAGGAGGGCAACCTCGGAGACACCTGCGGGTGCGCCTCTCGATGCCTTCGTTGCCACCTCAAAACCTCCGGGGTTACCCGGAAACCCGTTCCCCGGTCAGGTCGAGGGCGATATCGATAAGCACGTCCTCCTGGCCGCCGACCAAGCCCCTGCGCCCGGCTTCGACCAGAAGCGTGCGCGCATCGACGCCGAACCGTTCGGCAGTTGCCTCGGCATGACGCAGGAAACTTGAGTACACGCCCGCGTATCCCAGCGTCAACGTCTCCCGGTCCACGCGCACCGGACGCTGCTGCAGGGGCCGCACAAGGTCGTCGGCGGCGTCCTCGAGCGCGTTGAGGTCACAGCCGTGTTGCCAGCCCATCCGGGTGGCCGCCGCGACGAAGACCTCCAGCGGCGCGTTACCGGCGCCGGCGCCCATACCCGTCAGTGATGCGTCGACGCGGTGAGCGCCATGCTCCACGGCGACCATCGAATTCGCCACACCCAGCGACATGTTGTGGTGGGCATGGATGCCGACTTCGGTTGCACTGTCGAGGCTTTGCCGCACCGCGTCGACCCGTTCGGCGACGTCGCGCATGGTCATCGCGCCCCCGGAGTCGACGACATAGACGCACCCGGCCCCGTATCCCTCCATCAGGACGGCCTGCTCGGCGAGCTTCTGCGGGGTGGTCATGTGGCTCATCATGAGGAAACCGACGGTGTCCATGCCGAGTTCGCGCGCCGCGACGATGTGGTGCGCGGAGATGTCGGCCTCGGTGCAGTGCGTCGCGACGCGTATGACACTCGCGCCCGCCCGGTGCGCGGCGGTCAGGTCGCGGACGGTCCCGATGCCCGGCAGCACGAGGGTCGCCACCTTGGCCCGCTCTACGGTCCCGGCCACGGCCTCGATCCACTCCAGGTCGGTGTGGGCGCCGAATCCGTAGACGCAGCTGGACCCGGCCAGCCCGTCTCCATGGGCGACCTCGATAGAGTCCACCCCCGCCTGGTCGAGCGCCCGGGCGATCTCGGTGACCTGCTCCAGGGTGTAAGAGTGTCGCACGGCGTGCATGCCGTCACGCAGCGTGACATCACTGATGTACAGCGGCTTGCTCATTTCCTCACCCCCACAGTCGTCATCGAGTGCGCGGCGATTCGTTCCGCGGTGGCCAGGGCGGCCGACGTCATGATGTCGAGGTTGCCCGCATAGGCGGGGAGGTAGTGCGCGGCGCCCGTCACCTGCAGCATCACGGTGACCCGGGTGCCCATGAACTTCCCGGTCTCCGGGATGTGCAGCGGACGGTCGGCGTCGAACGTCTCGAACTGGACGGGCTTGGTGAGCTTGTAGCCCGGCACATACCGGGTGACCCGCTCCACCATCTCGGCGATCGAGGCGCCGATGGCCTCGTGGTCGCAGTCGCCCTCGACCAGGCAGTAGACGGTGTTGCGCATGAGGATCGGGGGGTCGGCCGGGTTGAGGACGATCACCGCCTTGCTGCGCTGCGCTCCGCCAACCACTTTGAGCGCGGTGGCGGTCGTCTCGATGAACTCGTCGATGTTCGCGCGCGTGCCCGGGCCGGCCGACTTCGACGAGATGGACGAGACGATTTCGGCGTACGACACCGGGGCCGCGTTGTTGACGGCGGCGACGATCGGCACGGTGGCCTGCCCCCCGCACGTCACCATGTTCAGGTTCGGCGCGTCGATGTGGTCCTCCAGGTTCACCACCGGCACGCAGAATGGTCCGACGGCCGCCGGCGTCAGGTCGAGGACGCGAACGTCCTTGTCGCGCAGAAAGTTCCAGTGCCGGACATGGGCGCCGGCGCTGGTGGCGTCGAACACCAGCCGGATCTCGTCGAAGTGGGGCATCGCGAGCAGGCCCTCGATCCCCTCCGAAGACACGGGGACGCCAAGGCGTTTCGCCCGGGCCAGCCCGTCGGACCCCGGGTCGATGCCGATCATCGCCGCCATCTCCAGCGGCCCGTCGCTGCGGAGGACCTTGATCATCAGGTCGGTGCCGATGTTGCCCGACCCGATGATGGCGACCGGATATCGTTCGTTACTCACTGAACTGCTCCCTACTCGAAAGTCACGCTGACGGCGCCGAGCCCGCTGACCGCCGCCGACGCCCGATCTCCCGCGCCGACGAACGGCGCCGTGGTATACGAGCCGGACATGACGAACGCGCCGGCCTCGATGGCAGTGCCGTATTTCGCGACCGCGTTGGCCAGCCAGGCGACGGCGGCGGCGGGATGACCCAGCACGGCGGTGCCCGCGCCCGTGGCGACGGTCACGCCGTTGACGACGAGTGTCGCGGTGGTCTCGGGGAGCGCCGGCGCCCGGCCGATCGGCACCCACTCGCCCAGCACCACCGCACCGGAGCTCGCGTTGTCGGCCACGGTGTCCGCCAACGTGATCCGCCAATCGGCGATCCGGCTGTCAACGATCTCCAACGCCGGGGCGACGGCCTCGGTGGCGGCCAGCACGTCGCCGATCGTCACGCCCGGCCCGCGCAGCGGCGCGCGCATCAGGAAGGCGACCTCAGGCTCGACGCGCGGCGCGCAGAACGCGGTGACCGGCACGGTCGCCGCGTCGGGGAGCACCATGCTGTCGAGGACGTAGCCGAAATCGGGCTCGTCGACCCCCAGCAGCTGCTGCATGGGCGCGGAGGTGATGCCGATCTTGTGGCCGCGCAGCGTGCGACCCTCGGCGAGATAGCGGACCATGTTGGCGCGCTGCACCGAATACGCCTGGGCCACCGTCATATTCGGATACATCTGCGTCAGCGGCTCGATCGGGACGCGGGTGCTCTGCGCGTCGTAGAGCAGTTGTGCGGCGTCGGTCAGCTGAGCGGATTGAACGGTCATGCCGGCTCCCCCGGTTCGAGCAGCTTGGCCGCCATGTCGAAGACGATGCGGACGTGCAGGTCCAACAGCCTGACCAGATCGACGGAGTCCCCGCCGACTTCCTTGGCGATGAACAACCCGTCGGCGCCGGCAATCGCGTAGGTGGTTAGCAGGTGCACACCTTCGTCGCCGAGCTCCGGGGCAAGCTGCCGCACCATCTCCGCGAACCGGTGGAACGCGCGATCGCGCACCTCGAGGAACATCTCCCTGGCCCGCGGTTCGACGGGCCGACGCTCCAGGCTCAGCATCAGCCCGAGGCGGAGGAAGTCCGGCGCATCGAGCAGGGCCTTGGCGACCCGGCCGCCGAACTCCGTCATCCACTCGCGGTCCGGCGTCACTTCTGTCAGGTCGAGCTCGGCCAGCCAGCGCTGGAAGCTGCGCTCGATGACCGCCGCGATCAGGTCGTCCTTGTCGGCGAAATGCCAGTAGATGGAAGTCGGAGGCAGGCCGCTCTTCTTGCTGACCAGTGAGATCGTGGTGCCGTCGTAGCCGCGTTCCGTGGCGACCTCGGTCGCCGCGTCCAGGATCCGCTCGCGCGACTGCTCGCCATTGGCCCGCGTGCGCCGCTGAGCACGGGGTTCGGCGGCCTCAGGGCCGGCCGATTTTTTCTGTGCCACATTCCCTCCTCCGGGGTGTTGACGATCACGCTATCGAGAGCTTACTGTATGGAGCACTACATTAACAACCTCTCCACCGAAGGTTCCCCTCATGTCAGACCAACCGATTCATGACGTAGCGATCGTCGGGTACGGGCCGGTCGGCGTCACCGCCGCCAACCTGCTCGGCCAGCTGGGCCTCAAGGTCGTCGTCGTCGAGCGCGATCCGAACATCTACGTACGCGCGCGGGCCATCTCCACCGACGAAGAGGTCGTGCGCATCTGGCAACAGGTCGGCCTGGCCGACCGGCTCAACGCCGACATGCAGCCCGGCAACGGCGCCAACTTCGTCGACGCCGACGGCGTCCCGTTCGTGCGGCTCCTGCCGGTGTCGCGGGGCAACGGCCACCCGCCGCAACAGTTCATCTACCAGCCGGCACTGGAGAAGGTGCTGCGCGAAGGGGTGGACCGCTTCCCCAACGTCACGGTCCTCCTCGAGCACGAGTGCCTGCGGGTGGTCCAGCGTGACGATCACGTCGAACTCATGCTGGCCGATCTTCGCGCCGACGAGTTCCGCCGGATCCGGGCGTCGTACGTGATCGCCGCGGACGGTGGGTCGAGCTTCATCCGCGGCCAGCTGGGCATCGGTTTCAGCGGGCGCACCTACGGGGAGCGTTGGATCGTCATCGACACCAAGGTGCTCAAGGAATGGCCGGGCCACGACCGGCTGCGCTTTCACTGCAACCCGGAGCGGCCGACCGTCGACTGCCCCACCCCGCTGGGTCACCACCGGTGGGAGTTCCCGGTGCGAGACGAGGAGGACGAGAAGGATCTCCTCTCCGAGGAGGCGATCTGGAAGGTGCTGCGGGGGCAGGGGATCTCGCCCGACAACGTGAAGATCCTCGGGTTCGCCTGCTATAGCCACCACGTCCGCTTCGCCGACCGGTGGCGCGTCGGCCGCGTCTTCCTGGCCGGGGACGCCGCGCACGCGATGCCACCGTGGATCGGCCAGGGCATGTGCGCCGGTGTTCGCGACGTGGCGAACCTGTGCTGGAAGCTGGCCGCGGTGCTGAACGGGTCGCTGCCCGAGTCGGTGCTGGACACCTACCAGGCTGAGCGGATGCCACACGTGAAGGAGGTCACCAACCGCGCGGTCAAGACGGGCAAGCTGATCATCCAACGCGACCCGCGGCGCGCCGCCGTGCGAAACCACTTCTTCCGCACCGCGAGCAAGGTGCCCGGGTTCACGTCCTGGCTCCGCCAGCACCGCTGGCTGCCCGACGCGCGTTACCAGAAGGGTTTGTTGGCGCACAACGGAAACGGTGCCGTCGGCTGGCTCATCCAGCAGCCGTGGGTGGTCGAGGAGAAGGGTGACGCCGTCCGCCTGGACGACGTCATCGGCGGCCGCTGGACCGTGCTGCACCTCGGGCCGGCCCCCGATCTGCGGGAGTGGCGTGAGGCGGGCGTCCCCGTCCTGAAAATCCTTGTGCCCGGGGCGGTTCCGAGCGCTGACAGCGTCGTGGACGCCGACGGCATTCTCACGCGCTGGCTCGACAAGCGCGGCGCGTCGGTGGTGGTGGTGCGGCCCGACGGGTTCGTCTACGCCGCCGCAAAGGAAGACCAGCGGTTGCCGGGGCCCCCGGCCGGATTTATTGAGCGGCGACCCGCTGCGCCCGGCAACGCCGCACTTGCGATCGCCACGGTTTAAGGACGGATTCGATGACCAGCAACACCATGATCGAGCGCACCGTGCGCGTCAACGGGAAAGACATCTTCCTCGTCGAGGCTGGGGACGGCCCACCGGTGGTCCTCCTGCACGGCGGCGGCCCGGGCGCGTCGGGCGTGTCGAACTATTCGAAGAACATCGAGCCGCTGGCCGAGAACTTCCGCGTGATCGTCCCCGACATGCCCGGCTACGGCCGCTCGTCCAAGGGGGTCGATCGCGACGATCCGTTCGGCTACCTGGCCGAGCACATCCGCGGCATGTTCGACCAACTCGGCATCCAGCGCGCGCACCTGGTCGGCAACTCCCTCGGCGGTGCCTGCGCGTTGCGCCTCGCCCTGGACAGCCCGCATCGGGTCGACAAACTCGTGCTGATGGGGCCGGGCGGTGTCGGGACGAGCCGTGGGCTGCCGACCGCGGGGCTGAAAAGCCTGCTGTCGTACTACGGCGGCGACGGGCCCAGCCCCGAAAAGCTGCGCACCTTCATCCGCTCGTATCTGGTGTACGACGGCGAATCCGTCCCGGATGCCCTGATCGAGGCGCGCTACCAGTCGTCGATCGAGCCCGAGGTCGTCGCCAATCCGCCCCTGCAACGGCCGACGGGCCCAAGGGTGTTGTGGCGAATGGACTTCACCCGCGACCGTCGGCTCAAGCACCTGGCCACCCCGACGCTCGTCATCTGGGGACGTGACGACAAGGTCAACAAGCCCAGCGGCGCGGCAATGCTGGGCGAGCGGATGCCCAACGCCGACGTGCTCATCACGGCGAACACGGGCCACTGGGTCCAGTGGGAACGCGCCGACTTCTTCAACGCCGTCACCACCGCGTTTCTGACGGCCTGACCATCTTTAAGGAGAATCTCATGACCACTGACGTCTTCGGCAACGTCCACCTGGGCTATGTCGTGATCGAAACCAACAAGTTCGCCGACTGGAAGCGCTTCGGCCGCGACGCGATCGGCATGCACCTCGACGAGATGCTGCCCGACACGATGCGGTTTCGCTTGGACGCCAACGAATGTCGCTTCCTGCTGCGGCAGGGGCCGGCGGAGGACGTCGTCGCCTTCGGTTGGCATCTCGACGACCACGCCACCTTCGACGAAATCTGCCGGCGGGTCACCGACCACGGCGTGCCGGCCGTGGAGGGCTCCGACGACGACGCCAAACTCCGCGGCGTGGAGCGCTTCCTGCGGTTCCCCGGACCCAACGGGCTGACCCAGGAGGTGTACACCACCGCCCGCACGGCGCCGCTGGCGCTGGATATACCGGGCAGCGGGTTCGTCACCGGCGCGGGCGGATTGGGCCACGTGGCGATCTTCACGAAGAAGCCGCACGAGATGCGGGGCTACTACGACCACGTGTTCAACGCGCGCCTGTCGGACTACATCGACGAGACGATCAACGGCCTGAAGCTGAAGGTCCGCTTCCTGCGCGTCAACGAACGTCACCACTCCGTGGCGATCGCGTCCGTGAACATGTTGCCCGTCAACCCGATTCGCACGCGGGTGCAACACGTGAACGTCCAAGCCGCCACGCTCGACGACATGGTGGCGTCGTATCAGCGCGTCAAGGCACTGGGTTTCGAGATGACGATGTCGGTCGGGCAGCACACCAACGACAAGGAACTGTCGTACTACGCGATGACCCCGTCGGGATTCGAGTGGGAGGTCGGCTGGAACCCGATCGTCGTCGACGAGTCCGTCTGGAAGCCGACGACCCACCAGGGCATCAGCATCTGGGGGCACAAGCTGGAGGGGCAGACCGTGGTCGACAAGCTCGAGATGTTCGCCGTGGCCGCGCGGTCGGTGCTGCATCGCGAGGACACCGTCCCCGCGCTCAGTTCCCCGGCGATCGCCGACGACTGAGGTAAGCGAGCCGGATCATGCCGTCATGAGCGCCACCGCCGCCGCCTCGGTGACGTCTCACGGTCCCGGCTATGCCACCGTGGTCATATCGCGGCGAGTAAACGACAACGAACACCGGCGGTTTCGACGCTGGCTGCGCCGCCTGCGCCGGGCAATCGAGCGGTCTTCCGGTTACATCGGCATGAGCGTGCAGCCACCCGACGAGAACCACCCGTGCGAGTGGGTGGTGATCTATCAGTTTCGGTCAGAGCGAGACCTTGATGCGTGGCTGTGCTCTGCACAGCGCGCGGCCTTGATCGCTGAATGCGACGCATATCTTAAGGATCGGCCTATAGAGCAACGCATCGTTCAACCCCGAATCGATAGCGTCACCCTGATCAGTGCTGTCCGTTTACGCCAGGGAGCCGAAAAGGCCCACCGCGAGCTCCACGAGAATGCCGTGGCGGCCGCCGGCGCGCTGGGTGGTCTTATCCGCCACCAACTCATCCCGGCCGTCGCGGGCGCTCAACCGGACACGGTGGCGCTGCTGACGTTTCACACCCGCGACGATCTCGACCGCTGGATGAGGTCTGCGCAACGCCGGAACATTCTGCGCGCCATGTCGGCGCTGACCGAAAGCGAGCGAACCGTCAACGTCGTCGGTGGCTACGCCGGCTGGTTTAGCCCGCCGGGGGCGGGACCCAAACAATGGAAACAAGCGATCGCAGTGATCGCCGGATTGATACCGGTATCACTTCTGGTCACCGCTGTCCGCCAGTCGACCGCCCCCGACCTTCCACTGTGGGCCGTGGTGCCGCTGACCGCGGTGGCAAACGTGGCGATCCTGACATGGCTCGTGATGCCGCTAATCACCCGTGCGCTACGAGGGTGGCTGACCTAACTCATCGGCCGAAATGTCGAGCCGCATGGGACGGTCCGGGCCACGCGCCGGTGGGGCGGACCCCATCATGCTTCATCCAGCGTCGGAAAGAGGAGTTCCGAAACCAGAAGCTGGACTGCCGCGGCGACGGGTATCGCGACCAACGCCCCTACTACCCCGAGCAGCGCCGCGCCGATGAGAACGGCGAACACGGTCACTCCTCCGGGCACTCTCACCGCACGCCCGATGATCTTGGGCGTCAACAGGTAGTCCTCGGCCAACCGGAAGGCGACGTAGAAAGCCACAGTGGCGATACTGACCGGGATGGACACCGTCAGCGCCACCAGCGCGACCACAAACCCGCCGACCGTTGACCCATAGGGGAATAGATCGATGATCGCGACGAACAGCCCGAGCAGCACCGCATATGGAACATGCAGGACGAAGCACCATGCGAACGTTGCCGCCCCGGCGATGACAGAGGTCAGCACATTGCCGAAAACGTAGTCACCGAACTTCGCCATCACCTCGTCGCCGATGAGGATCGCGCGCGGTCGCCGCGACTTCGGGACCAACCGATACATGGTCGATCGGATCCGCGGCAGTTCGGCCAGAAAGTAGACGGTGAGCACGGCCACAATCCCGACGTGTGACAGTGCTCCGAAGATGGTCTCCCCGGCCTTGAGGAGGCCCCCAACGGCTGGCGAGCCCGAATTGTGTAGCATGTCGCCGATCCGCTGTTGAACATGGAAGCGCTCGTTTAGTCCCCCGATCACGGTGGAGCGGCTCTGTGCCTGCTGAAGAAAATGTGGGACCTGCTCGACGAATTGACGGGCTTCCTGCACCAGCGGGGGGACCGCCGCCGCCACGGCACCGACGAGGACCCCAAACACGGTCACGACCACGAGGCTTACCGCGGCCCAGCGCGGCAGTTTGCGGTTCACTAGCCCAGACACCGCAGGCTCAAGCCCGAGGGCAAAAAATATCGCCGCCCCGATCAAGACCAGAACCGAGGACGCTGCCCCGAGCATCCGCACCGCCCCATAGGTGACTGCCACACCGGCCGAGGCCGTCAGCCCCAGATAGAACGGCGAACGCCGATCGAATCGTTGACCCCGGGTACCGAACGGGTGGCTGTCCGATCGTAGTCGCGCCGCGGCGTTTTCGGCGGCCGCGATCGCCCCTTCCTCGTCGCGGTGCGGGCGACCCACGCGGCGGTGATGGCCCCGATCGGCGAGGTCCTTACCGCCGGCCGGGCCCTTGTTGTTGTTCTCCACTGTCCCAACTCCGTTCGTCAGCAGGGAATGAACCCACGATGTCCGCGGCGTCGTCTTTAACAGTGACGCTGAGCTATCCGACCCGGGCCAAAATCACAGATCCCACTCGAACGAAGTCCGTGGCCGCCGTCGACCCCGGTGGTGTCCCTTCGGGCGATTTTCCAGTCGAGACTCGTATTCCGGTCCCCTTGCTGAGCCGGCCGGGGGGGTGAGGAATGGCGAGGGCCGCAGGCTGGGTAGCGCGCGGAATGGTGGCTGCGGTCGTCGTGGGCGCTGCCCGGCAGCTGCGAGGCGGCGGCCGCCTCGATCCGCCCACGCGCTTGGACCGCGGTCAGCCCCGCACCAACACTTTTCAGCACCCGATGCTTCGAGATGGCGACGACGATGAGCCGTAGCTCAATCGCCATCGGCGAGTGCGTCATCGAGCAGCGTGGCCACGCGATGCCGTTCCCACACGAACAGAAGGTTCGACAGCATCTGCAGCGGTGCCCGCACGCTCTCGTCGTCGCGGAACAGGGGATGCGTGCGGCTGTTCGGAATGGCCTCGAAGCGTTTCCGGATCATTCCCGGCACACCAAGGAGCCAGGCAACGCCCATGGTCGCCGCGTAGAGCAAGGTGTTCCGGCGCAACCGAACCGGATCGAGTTCCGGCCCACCGCAACGACGGAACTCGGTCGCGAACAGCCGTAGCAGTTCGTCGAGATGGGCTGCCCACAAATCGGTTTCGGCGCCCGACATGGCTCCCCAGATCGCCATGCCCAGGTTCATCTGCCCGACGCACCCCCAATCCATCAGGCCGCAGCGCAGAACGCCGCCCGTGTCGCGCCAGAACCACGCGTTGTCGATGTTGGCGTTCCAATGGCACAGCGCGACATAGTCGGAGTCGCCGGCCAGAAGGCGGGTGATCTCGTGCTCGTGGTCCGCGAACCGCGGCACGTCGTCACGCAGGCGGGCCGTCAATTCCGCCGAACCGGCCGGCAGCAATCCGCTATGGGCCCGCGCAAATTCGGCCAGCTCTTCCAGTCGGCGTTCCAGCTTGTCCGCCGACAGCGGCGCACGCTCCCCCACCGTCGCCGCGGCCACGTCCAGCGGAAAGTGTTCGGTCAATGCCGCCGGCAACCGCCCGGACCGGTGGGTCCCGGCGAGCCGGGCCAGCGCGGTGAGCAATGCCCGGTAATGCTCCAAGGGCCGGGGCATCTCGTAGTCGAGGCACTTGTGGTAATGGGGCTCGATTCCGTTCTCGCCGAATCGAATCCGCTCGCTGATCAGGATCCCGGTGCCGGTATGGCGGTGATAGTCGGCGAACTGCGGCTCGGGCACCGCGATCGGAAAACCCGGCGCCCTCGACAGTGCGGCGAACCGCACCTCCGGCTCCATCTGTGTCTTGCCGCGATCGCGCGCCGGCTCGTCGAAGTCACGCGAGAACTTGACGAACAAATCCGTGCGCAGGTTCGGTGCGGGCTGGGCGTATTCGACCGAGAGCGCGACTTTCCGGCCGGTGCTGCCCCCGGTCACCTCGCGGAAACCGGTGACGCGACTGACACTGTTGTCCCGCATCGCTCCCGATGCCAGAAACGCCTCGGTGAGAAAGCGTGCACCGCCGGTGTGCAGCGCCGCCGCGTCGGCCGGAAACGCCAACCCGTAGTGGTCGCCCACAGCCCAATGCGAATTCAACCGACTACCAGGTTTGTTCGGCCGCGCGCACCAGCATGTGGTTGACCGCCACCCGGCGATCACGAGTCACCATGAACAGCACCGCGTCTGCGATGTCTTCGGGCCGCAACTTGACCATGCCCGCGGTCTGGCGCTCGAACGCTTCCCGGGACGATTCGGCCAGGTGACCGAAGATCTCGGTGTCGACCGTTCCGGGGCCGACGACGCCGACACGCACCCGCTGGCCGAGCACCTCTTGCCGAACGCCCTCGCTGAAAGCATTCACACCGAACTTCGTCAACGAGTAGACGGCCGTGTTGGGCCGGGCGACCCAACCGGCCGTCGAGCTGATGGTGACCAGATCGGCGACACCGCGCGGTGAGTCGGCCGCGGCGTTGATCAGGTGCGGGAGCGCCGCTCGACTGACGTACAGGACCCCTTGCACGTTCACCGTCACCATGGCGTCCCAATCGCGCAGCGACGCCTCGGCCGCGGGGCCGGACTGCATCAACCCGGCGTTGTTCACCACCGTGTCCAGCCGGCCGAACTCCGTCACCGCGCGCTGGACGGCCGCCGACACCTGTTCGGCATCGGTGACGTCGGCGGTCACCGCAAGCGCTGTGCCCCCGGTGGATTCGATGTCGGCTTTCAGTTCCGCGAGCCGGTCCGCGCGGCGCGCGAGCAGGGCCACCGCCGCGCCCTCGGCGGCCAGCGCCTTCGCCGTCGCGGCGCCGATCCCGCTGCTGGCGCCGGTCACCAGGGCCGCGGTACGTGCAAGTGTCGCCGTCATGCGCCCAGTATCCCGTGCAGCACATACTCGGTGTGCTCGCCCAGGTCCGGCGCGCCGCGGGCGATGCGCGCCTGGCTGCGGGCCATCCGCCAGGACGGCCCGACGATCGGGCGCTGGCCCTCACGATGATCGCTGACGAATCGATACAGCTCGCGGTCCCACAGCCGTTGATCACTGATCACGTCGAGCGAGGTGGCGCTCTTGCCGGCCGGAACCCCGGCCGCGCGCAGGCGCTGCGCCAGGCGCTCGGCGTCATGGCTTCGGGTGAGTTGGGTAAGGCATGCATCGAGCGTCTCGGCGTGGTGCCGCCGCTGGTCCATGCGCGCGTAACGGCCCTCGCTTGCGAGCGACTCGGCGCCGAGCACCTCGCACAACGCCCGCCATTGCGCATCGTCGGTGACCGCCACGGCAATCCAGGCACCGTCCGCGCACGGGTAGCAGCCGTGCGGGCACATGTCCGGATGATCGTTGCCGCTGGGCTCGAGGCGACGGCCGGTCAGCGCTTGCTCGAGGAGCCGGTCGCCGATCATGGACGACAGGGTCTCCACCGCTGATATGTCGACGAATTGGCCTGCGCCGGTCAGTTCACGATGAAGCAGCGCGACCACGGCGGCGTACGCGGCCGCCGCTCCGACGGTCGAATCGCCGTAACGCATGCTGGTTCCAAGCGGCGGGCCGCCGCGGTAGCCGACCAGCGAGGCCAGCCCCGCCAGGGCGGCGAAGCAGGGCGCGTAACCGGTTTGGTGGCCCAGTGGCCCGTCGTTGCCCCACATCTTGATCGACACCGAGATGATGTCCGGTTTGATCTCCCTCAGTTGCGCGTACCCCAGGCCCTGGCGTTCCATCGCGCCCGGGCGAAGGTTGTTGAGCACGACGTCGCTGCGGCCGATCAGCTCCCGCAGCCGCGACATGCCCTCGGCGGACTTGATGTCCAGGTCCACGCTGAGGATTTCGGGGTTGATGCTCAGAAAGTACGGCGCGTGGTTGATGTCGGTGCCGCCGTAAGCGCGCATCTCCTCGGGGCTGCCCGCGGTTTCGATCTTGACGACCTCGGCGCCCAGCATCGCGAGCAGCTTGCCGGCATACGGGCCGGCCCACACCTTGGTGAGCTCGACGACCCGCACCCCCTCCAGCGGCCCGCCCCGCGGAATCATCGGGGGCTTCAACTGCGGCGACGCGACCTGCGGCCGCGGCCGCACCGAATCGATGCGGTCCAGCACCCGCCGCGTGTGCTGACCGAGCGTCGGTGCGGGATCGGTGATTCGAGCCGGTGACGCGCTGAGCGCGTACGGCACCGTCGGGTATGCCGCGTCGCCCAGCACCGGGTGGCGCACCCACTGGAAGAAGCCGCGATGCCGGTATTGCGGCGAGTCATGAAGGTTCGCGGCGTCGTTCACCGGCACCAGCGGCACCCCCAGTCGCTGGGCCCGGTCGGAGGCGTCGTCCTTGGCAAGGTCCCGAATCCATGCCGCGAAGCCGCGATGGAATGCGGCAACCTTCTCGGCGGTCACGGAGAACTCCAGCCAGTCATCCTCGAAAGCAGCCAGCCAGCCAGGTTGACCCATCAGTTCTTTCAGGCCGAGCCAGTGGGCGCGGCTGGTCATGTAGAGGTAGACGAAGCCATCGGCGCACCCGAAAAACGCTGCGGGGCCTGCTTGGTCGAAGTCGCCGCGGTGACCCGCGGCGGTCACCTCCCCGGTGATGAATCGCCCCAGAATGCAGTCGGCGCGGGAGGCCAGCACCGCGTGCCCGGAGATGTCGATGGACTCGCCTCGACCGCTGTGCAGTCGCCCGAATAGGGACGCGGTCACGCAGAGCGCGGCATCCAGCCCCGCTTCGTAGTCGGCGAGGAACCGGCCGGGCCCCTGCAGTGGCGGCTTGCTGAGATCCGGGTGACTGGGCGTGTGGTAGCCCCAACCGCTGGCATGGAACACGTTGATGCTCTTGGCATTGGCGGATTCGGGTGGCGCGCCCCGTCCGAACGGCGCGATCGAGCAGAACACCACATCCGGATACTGGGCGGACCAGTCGGTAGCACCATCTCCGATGACCGCGTCGGCGGTGCCGATGAGCTTATGCAGGGACTCGGCGCCGCAAGCGGTACCGCGATCGAGCACGACAGACCTTTTGTTGGTGTTCAGGTACGCGAACAGCCCGCTGCCGTCGCACCCGTCGGCCAGGATGGGGGCCATCGCCCGCGTCGGGCTGCCGCCCTCCGGAGCCTCGACCTTGATGATCTCGACGCCGAAGTCGGCCAACAGTTTTCCGCAGTACTCGACCGCTACGGATCCGGCCAGCTCAATCACCCGGAAACCCGTCAGCGCCGACATGCGAGCTCCCCGAAGGTCAGGGCTTCGCGCGACCCGAGCGGCTCAGGCGCCACTCCGGCGGGAAGTTCAGGTCGTTGTCCTTGACGACGTTGTTGAGGCCCTTCTCGAAGGTTCCGGCGGTCAGGTCGACTTCCTCGGCGTCGTTGGCGATCATCGGCAGCATGCCTTCGACCATGCCGGTGAGCAGGCTGCCGAAGTATTCGCCCTTATGCTGCTTGTAGAGCTCCAGGAACGTCTTCTGCACGGCGACCGTGTCGGTCGGGCGCGAGCGGGAGCACGCCATCGCGTATTTCAGCGTCTCTGCTTCCAGCTTCTCCCGCGGCACCACGCTGTTGACGAAGCCGCACTCGTACATCTCTTTGGCGCTGAATGGTCTTCCGGTGAAGAGCATCTCGGAGAACTTGCGCAGGCCCATCGTCTCGGCCCACCACCACAGGCGCGGGCCCCAGCCCACGTAACGGAAGGCCGGGTGCCCGAAGAGGGCGTCGTCCGAGGCGATCACCAGGTCGGCATCGCCGGCCTGGTAGAAGTGCCAGCCGTAGCAGTAGCCCTTGGCCTCGATGATGCTGATCTTGCGCAGTTCCTGAAGCGGCCGGTTGCCCGCACGGGCCTTCGCGTAGAAGTCGGTGACGGTGGACAGGTACCGATACGATCCGCCGGGCGGGTACTTCACGTCGTCGTCGTTGATCGCCAGTTCGTGCAGCAGCGGCATGCCGGGATTTTCCAGCATGCCCCGCTGCTCGGGCAGGTCGCCGCCGCTGCCGAAATCCTCTCCCTCGCCGCGGATCACGACGACCTTGACGTCGTCGTCCACGTTGCACTTGTGGATCAGGTCGGCGTAGTTCTGACGCATTCCCAAGGTCGTGGAGTTGAGCTCCTCGGGGCGGTTGAACGTGATATAGGCGATCCGGTTCTTCTTGTCCTTCTCGAACTTGATGTACGGCTCGGCTTCCTTCTTCATCTCTTCGTAGTCGTATTCGGGCATCGGCTTCTCCAACTTCTCTTGTATTGGCACTACTTGAGCAAGCTGCCCGCGTCGACGGGAAGCGAAACGCCAGTGACATAACGCGATTCGTCAGAGGCGAGGAACAGGACCGCGTTGCTGATGTCCGCGGCTTCCACCCAGGGCACCGGCAGCGTGTGCATCATCTGCGAGATGGGGGCGAAGTCCTCCGGCCCCGGATTCTCCAGGTCGGGGCGGAAGAGCCGGAACGTGTTGTCATTCATCACCATCGTGGTGCTGACCTGGGTGGGTAGCACCGAATTGACGCGGATCATGTGCTGGCCGAGCTCGACGGCGAAGGCGCGCATCAGGCCGATGACGCCGTGTTTGGCCGCGATGTAGTGGCCGGTATTCGGGTACGCCTTGCGCCCGCCGACCGAGCTGGTGAGCACGATCGACCCGCCGCGGCCGCCCGAAAGAATCTGCGGGACGCCCGCTTTGACCGTTTGCCAGACACCGGTCAGGTTGATGTCGATCATGTCCTGCCAGACGTTCTCGCGGATCTTGTGCAGCTTCCTGCCGTCGGTGCCCACGCCCGCGTTCGCGACGATGATGTCGAGCCGCCCGAGCTGTTCCACACCGTCGTCCACCGCGGACCGCAGGCCCTCGTAGTCGCGGACGTCCACCTGCGCGGTGACGATGCGACGGTCGTGGGCTTTGACCAAGTCGGCCGTCTCGGCCAGGTCTTCCGGCACCGAGTGCGGGTAGGCCAGGTTCTCGATCGGCCCGCAGACGTCGACCGCGATGACGTCGGCGCCCTCCTGCGCCAAGCGCACCGCATGGCTGCGGCCCTGGCCGCGGGCGGCGCCGCTGACGAACGCGACCTTGCCCTCGACCCGGCCGGTCATCAGGGCACCACGGTGGGCAGAGTTTCCCAGCCCCGGACCGACGACGTCGGGCTGAGTGTTGCGTTGGCCAGATCGGGCTCCCACTGCGGGAAGCGCTTGAGGATTTCCTCGAGGGCGACGCGGCCTTCCAGCCGCGCCAGCGCCGAACCCAGGCAGAAGTGGGCGCCCACGCTGAACGTGAGGTGCGGACGGGCGGGACGATGAATGTTGAATTCGCCTGCGTCGGGACCGAACTGCCGCTCGTCGCGGCACGCAGCACCGATCAGCATCAGCATTACGCTGCCCTCCGGCACCGTCTGGTCGTAGAGGCTCACGTCGCGCGTGACATAACGCGCCATGTGCGGCGCGGGCGGCTCGAAGCGCAGCAACTCCTCGATGGCCTGCGGGATCAGTGCGGGGTTTTCGACGAGTTCACGGCGCTGCTCCGGGTGCTCGGCGAGAACCTTTCCGGCCCAACCGATCAGGCGCGTGGTCGTTTCATTGCCGGCCCCCGCCACCACGTTGAGGTACACCAGGATTTCTTCGCGCCTCAGCCGCCGCGTGGTCCCGGTCTCGTCGACGAATTCGACGTTGAGCAGCTCGGTCATGATGTCGTCCGACGGGTTGTCGGCGCGCCAGTCGATGTAGGCCTCGAACTGCTCGCCCACCGAGAGGCCGTGCTCGGCGGCGCTCATCGGCTTACCGGGCTCGGTGCGCAACTGAGCATTGCCGCGATCGCGGATGTATTCCTGATCTTCTTCGGGGATGCCGAGCAACGCGCTGATCACCTTCATCGGCATGATCGCGCCCAGGTCGGTGACGAAGTCGAACCGCCCCGACCCCACCAGCGGATCGAGCGCTTGTGCGCAGAACTCCCGGATCATCGGCTCCAGCGCGGCGATCTTTCGGGGGGTGAACATGCGCGACAGCAGCTTGCGGTGCACGTCGTGGATCGGCGGGTCTTCGAAGATCAGCATCCCCGACGGGATCTCGAGGTTGGCCTTGATCAGTTCCATGATCACGCCCCTTGCGGAGCTGTAAGTGCCGTGGTCGATGATTGCCTTGTTTACATCCGCGAATCGGCTCAGCGCGTAGAAATCGTATTCGGCGTTGTAATACAGCGGCGCCTCGTCACGCAGGCGCTTGAACACGGGGTACGGATCGGCGATCAGCTCGACGTCGTACGGGTCGAATCGCACATGGCTATCGGTGCTCGTCGTCACGAAATCCCTCCTACCGCTGACGCTTCCCGGGTGTTGGTACGGCTTGCGCAGCGCCCGCGCTGCCAGGATTGCAGCGCTGGATCCGGGTCGGGCAATTTGTACACTCCGCTTAAATGCTTTGCTCAGACATGGGAACGGGCTGGGCTGAAATCGGCCCGTCAACGTGGCCTAACTCTATTCTCGTAGAGAACCATATGGGCAATGGTCTGGCAAGACCCCATGCCGCACAACCCGCCGCCGAGGTGTGCGCGCACGGGCCGCTCATCCGAGCGCCGTGGCCCGGTGCGCCCCGGCTTGGCCCCGCCCATCCGCACTGGTCAGCCGGCCCTGGTGCGGGCTGTGCAGAATGCCGGCCGCGATGGCCGACAAGATCCCGTCCAGCCGCTCGGGGGTGTCGACGATCCGGTCACCGTGGGCGAACCGCACGAGCAGCCCGTTGATGAACGTCAGCGTCACGTTGCTCAGGTCCTCGACGACGGCGGGTTCCAGGTCCGCGCCGTGCGGCATGAGCTGAACCAGGATTTCACGGTGCAGCTTGGTGAATTCGTCCGTGGCCCGCTGCAGGATCGCGGCCAGTGACGGATCACGCGCGGCCTGCATCGTCAGCTCGTAGCGCGCCTTGGTCCGGAACAACTGCGGCTCGTCGCCGGATCGGATGACCACCTGGGACAGCCGGGAGGGCGACGGGTTCTCACCCCTGCCGTCCGAGTCGTCGGCGACGGACTGCAGGTCGGCGAGGTCCAGCTCGGCCAGCCGCTCGGCCACCGCGCTCAGCAGCGCGGAGCGGGTGCGGAAGTAAAACGACGTGGTGCCGTCGGGGACGCCGGCCTTGCGGTCGACCTTGAGATGGCTCAAGCCCTTCGCGCCGTCGTCGGCCAACAGCTGAATGGCCACATCGCATAAGTCGCGGCGGCGCTCCCCCGGATTGGGCTTTCGGCGTTTGTCCATCGTCTTGGAGCGACACGCTACTCTATATTCGTAGTGTCAGTAAAGGGCCGGGTGCGCTTCATGACCCCCGAGCGCGGGCGAAACCGGTGCCGTAGGACGACTGCGCACGCATCGCCGCGGTCTTTTTTTCGGCTGGAACAATGGGCCGAATGATCCGACGGCGAGGCGAGGCGAAGGTTCGCGCGGTGGTGGCCGGCCTGACGTGCGCCGGCCTGCTCTTCTCAATGGTGTGCGGCTGCCACTCGACGCGACACCAGGCCGCGCCCACCACGTCGACCACCAGCGCCACAACCACCAAAACACCCACCACAAGCGCAACGGCCGCACCGAGCGTGCAGATCGCGCCGCTGCCCGTCCGCCCCGTTAACAAGTCTCAGCCGGCCGGCCCGCAGAAATGCCCGACCACCGACCCGAACCATCCCGTGGCGCCCACCGACGCGTTCACCGCGTGCGATATCGGCCGGACCACCTTGTACACGCTGGGCCCGGAGACGATGCGGCTCGGGCTCATACATGTGGATCCGCCGAAGTCGCTGACGGCGGGTTTCTACGACGTGACCCTGATCCTCGACCCCCCATCGGCGTCGGCGTGGGCGTCGTATACCGCTGGCCATTTGAAGGATCATGTGGCGTTTGTCCGCGACGACCTCGTTTTGGAGGCGCCGATCATCGAAGACCCGGTCACTTCGGGGCGCATCGCCATGACCACCCAGACGGCCGAGGGGGCCGCGCAATTGGCCCAACTCGCCGGTCGTCCCGGGTGACATGACCGCGACGGGCACGGATCGGCTCGGCATCGGGATGCTGAGTGTATTCGGCCTTCCCCCGGCCGAATTGGTGAACCTGGCCGCGGATCTCGGCTGCCATTTCGTCTCCGCCGCGCTGCAGGGAATGCCGCTGGTGCCGCTCGGCTATCCCCGCTTCTCTCTCACCGACGACGCCGGCCTGCGTCGGACGGTGCTCGCCGCGATGAATGACCGCGGCGTGACGATCTCGCTCGGTGACGGCTTCCTGGTGCTGCCCGGCGCCGACATGAGCGCGTTCCGGCCGGATCTCGACGTGCTCGCAGAGCTGAACGTCCCCCGAATCAATGTGGTCAGTCTCGATGCCGACGTTCCCCGCAGCTTCGACCAATTCGCCGCGCTGACGGAGCTGGCTGCCCAGCGCGGGATCCGGACACTCCTCGAACCGGTACCGGGACTGACCGTCGGCGACCTGCCGACGGCGCTCGCCGCGCTCGAACACGTGGGGCGGCCCGACTTCCGCTTGCTGATCGACACCATGCATCTGGTCCGCTCGGGTTCGGGTGCCGCCGATCTCGCCGCGATCGACCCGGCTTGCATCGGGTACGCCCAACTCAACGACACCACGCTGCGCCCGCGCAGCGAAAACTACATGGAAGAAGCCATGTTTGAGCGCATGGTGCCCGGCGAGGGCGAGTTGCCCCTGCGTGACATCCTTTCCGCGCTCCCGTCCGACATCGTGATCGAGATCGAGGTACCGCGACGGTCGTTGGCGTTGTCCGGGGTCAGCCCGATCGACCGGCTGCGACCATGCGTAGAAGCGGCGCGGCGGTTGCTGTCCGAGATGCCGTGACACTGCGCCATGACCATGATGGTGGCTACAGGGCGACCGGTGGGGTGCCCGTATTCACCGCCTTCACGCAAAGCGGCGCAACAGAATTCGCCGTTCGCCAAGGTCGGTGATGGCCCCTGTCAGTCCAGCGGTCAGATCCCTGAGTTAGTCCAGGGTGCAGGACAGTGCCTTGACACCGTGGACGAACATCGAGCGCAGCGGATCGGGCGGAGCCGTCGCACGCAGTGTCGGGAACGCAGCCAGCAGTGTGCCCAGCACGACGCGTATCTCCATCCGCGCCAACCCCGCTCCGAGGCAAAAGTGTGGTCCACCGGCTCCAAAAGCTTGATGATCGCGGGCGTTGGAGCGCAGGATGTCGAAGCGCGACGGGTCGGGGAACACGCTCGGATCGTGATTGGCGGCCAGATACCACACCACGACCTTGTCTCCGGCAGCTATCTGGACGTCGCCGAGGACTGTGTCCGTCGTCGCAGTCCGCCGCATGTGCAGCACGGGCGATGACCAACGGAGCACCTCCTCGATGGCGTTGCCGTGAAGTCCGTCGAAATCGCCCGCCAGGGCGACGCGTTCGTCGGCATGCTCGCTCAGCAGGTGCATCGCCCACGCCAGTGCAGTCCGCGTGGTGTCGTTTCCTGCCGCGGCGAGCAGGATCACGAAAGACCCGAATTCCGCTGCGGTGAGCCGTTTCCCGTTGACCTCGGCCTGCATCAAAGCGGAGGTGATGTCATCGCCAGGATACCGGCGTCGCTGCCTTCCAAGGTCGATGGTGTACTCGAAGAACTCGCTGACCGCCTGCAAACTGGTATCGATGTCGCTGACGTGGCCGTCGTTGACGCCCAGGATCAGGTCAATGAGTTCACGCAAGCGCGTGCGGTCGCCGACCGGGATTCCCAGCAGGTCCGCGATGACTTGGAACGGAAGGCTTGCCGCCACAGTCTCGACGAAGTCAAACGTACGACGCTCCCGGATCTCTTCGACGATGGCGTCGGCCAGCCTGCCGACGTAATCGGTCATGCGGCGAATTGATCGGGGTGAGAACGCCACCTGTGCGAGGCGCCGATACTGCTGATGCTTGGGATCGTCCATCACGATGATCGAGCCAAGGATCTCGAGCAGATCCGGAGGCATGTCGTCCAAGGAGAAACCAAGGGTGCTCGTGAACCTCTTGGGGTCCCGGGTCACCGTACGCACCCCGGCATAGGACGTCACCGACCAAAAGCCACGCCCATCCTGCTGCGGAATGAACTCGACACCCCCACTGCGGGCACGCAACGTATCGAAGTGCTTGAGGCGAGTTTCAAGGTCAGTCTCCCAGAACGGGCTCAGCAGCGATGGGTTCACCGCAGTTTCCATACCAAAAAGTATGGCACCTCTCCCGGGTATATCAACTCAGCCTCGCGGACTGGATCCGCAGCAACCCCGCGAGTCGCCTCACTAACCAACGCAAGAATTCCGTGCCCAGCGCACCAGATGGGCTTGAGTCCATACTGGACACCCAAGAACGACGCCTGGTTCTACGCAGGCTTTAGGTCGCACTCGAAGCTGAGGAATTCAGCGAAAAAAGCAGCTCTCGAACCAGTGGTTCGAGAGCTGCTGCGGTGGCCGGGTCGAATTACGTGCAGGGAACCCCGTGCGGCCCGCCAATCCACTGCCCGGGTGGCGACTGCCACGGGCAAATCTGCTTGACCTGCCCCGGCGGCAGCGGGTTCCAATGACCGTTGTCCACGACGTGCGGACCCGGCGGAACGGGCGGGGGCCACGGTCCCGGGTGCGCCTGCGCCATACCCGTACCAAGTCCCAGCGCCGCCGCGCTCAACGCGCCGACGACCGCGGCCTTACCTGCGAATTTCTTGACGTTCACTTCTCTGGCCTCCTCTCGGTCCCGTGGTGTTCCCGTAGGAAACGTCCGCGGTGTGCGGGGATGGACCGATCTCACGACCCCCAAATTGTCCCTACCAGTTTACCCGCGCCCGCGACGTAGCAAACGCCCCCGCGTCCACACGGGCCCGGACCTGCGTCGACTCAGCCGTTCCCGCGACGGGCGAACGCCGGGGCGTGCTCGGGCAAGACACCCACACCGACGAAGTAGGCCGGCACGATCGACAGCCACGGCAGCCGTTGCATAAGGCCGAGGAATGCCGCCGGCGGGGTCGGGTCGGCCCCGCGCAGCAACGGCCCGAGCAACGCTCGGTGCAGCACCTGCTGCACGAGTTGCGTCACCACCGTGGGGAAGACGCGCCGGCGGTGCACCGCGGCGAGTTCGCGGTCGCCGACGCGGTGCCGTCGAAGCGGTTCCGCGAGAATGGTCGCGGCTGCGACGGCGTCCTGGATCGCCAGGTTGATGCCGACGCCGCCCAACGGCGACATCGCGTGCGCCGCATCGCCGATGCACAGCAGCCCCTTGGTGTGCCAGCGACGCAGCCGGTTCACGTGCACGTCGAGATGTTTCACGTCGTCCATCGATTGCAGCGCCGCCACCGACTCGGGCATGTCGGGCAGCAGCTCTTCGACGTCGCGACGAAACGCGTCTATGCCGCGCGCCCGCAATTGGGCGTCGGTGCCCTTGGGCCCGAGGTAGGCGATCTGGAAGTAGCGCTCCCGCGGAATCACGGCAAGGCCCTTGCCCGGACCCAGTCGAGGGAGGAAGGAGTACTCCACGTCTTCCTTATGAGGCAAGCGGAACCACCAGACGTCGAACTTCACCGGGAACTCGCGCGCCTTCAGTCCGGCCTGCTCCCGGGCGATCGACCAGCGGCCGTCACACGCCACCGTCAGCTCGGCCCGCAGTTCGCCCGGGCCGTCGGGGCCGCGGTAGCGCACTCCGGCGACCCGGCCGGCGTCCCATAGCAGCCCGGTGACTTCGGTGTTCATCCGCAGCGAGAAGCCGGGCTCCGCCTGAGCCGCGTCGGCCAGCAGGTTGAGCAGGTCCCACTGTGGCACCATCGCGACGAAGGGATGGGGCTGGCGCAGCCGCTCGAAGTCGACGTAGGTCACCGAGCGCCCGTTGGATTCGAGTTTCGCGGTGCGGACCTCGGTGAAAGGCAAGGCCGCGAAGGGTTCCCACAAACCCAGCTCGTCGAGCAGCCGCATAGTGGTCGGGTGGACCGTGTCGCCGCGAAAGTCGCGCAGGAAGTCGCCGTGCTTCTCCATCAGGGTGACCTGCACGCCCGCCCGCGCCAGTAGCAGTCCCAGGACCATGCCGGCCGGGCCGCCACCGATGATTGCGCAGGTCGTCGTCTCAGCCATCAGCGCCCTTAGAACTCGAGGTCGAACACCGAGACGGGGTCGAGGATTACCCCGGTTTCCTCGACGTAGCGATCCCACAGCGCCAGCAGCTCGGCCAGCTTGTGGGGGTGCGAGCCGGCCAGGTCGTGAATTTCGCCGGGGTCCGCCGCGAGGTCATAGAGCTGCCAGCCGCCCGGGCCATACGGTGCCGGCAGATGCAACGCCTTCCAGTCTCCCTGGCGGATCGCCCTGCGGCCGAACAGTTCCCAGCCCGTGCCCGTCTCGGCGTCATGAACGGCCTCCGCACCCCCGGACAGGTACCCCACCAGGGAGCGGCCGCGCATCGGCGCCACCTCGCGCCCGCGGTAGGACGTGCCGGGGTGCGCCGCGCCCGCCAGTTCGAGCACGGTCGGGGCGATGTCCATGACGGTGCTGAACGCCGTACCGATCTCGCGCTGCCGTTCAAACCCCGGCCAGGTCACGAAACCCACCACGCGGATCCCGCCTTCGGTGGTGAACGCCTTGTGCAACCGCGACGGCGCGGTGGCGGCCTGCGCCCAGCGCGGCCCGTACCAGATGAACGAGGAGGGCCGGCCCAGGTTGTCCAGGCTATTGTCGCAATGCTTTTCGATCTGTGCGACGATTCGGGCCCCGACCAACGGCATCGCCTCGACGATCGCTCCCTCGGCGCCGTTGTCGGACAGGAAGATAACGACGGTGTCGTCCAGTTCGCCGCGCTCCGCAAGGTAATCGAGCACCCGGCCGATATTCCAGTCCATCCGGTCGACCATCGCGGCGTAGACCTCCATGCTGCGAGCCGACACCGCGCGCTGCGCGAAGAGCGACTGGCCGCACTCAAGCGGCTGGGCCTGTGTCCGCCGGACATCGAGGCGCACCCGGTCGTTGCCGACGGCGCTCCCGAGTGGGCCGACATGACCGATGAACAGCGCGCGGTGTCGGCTCGCAGCATGGAGGTCTACGCCGCGATGGTCGACCGGATGGACTGGAATATCGGCCGGGT
>NZ_LZJJ01000009.1:0-3057 GCF_001667625.1 Mycobacterium sp. E1715 | reverse complement strand
ACCGCGGGTCGCGCGTCGACTCCAGGCCCGCCTCGAAGAAACCGAACCGCAGCATCGCGGACGCCGACAACAACGCCACGCCGGACAGGGCGGCGACGCCGCGATGTCCGCCGCCAAGCAATGCGCCCAAACCGCCCGCGGCGGCCAGTCGTTCGCTCCAGGCCAACAGCCGGCCGGGCCTGCCGCGGTGCAGCGGTTCCCTGGTCACCGGGTCCATCCGGTATTCCGTGAACCGCGCGGAGATCAGGTCACCGATCGCGCCGATGACGGCCAGCGTGCGGGCCGGGCCGGCCTCGGCGACCGGGGTGGTGATCATCGCCAATCCCGACGCGGCCAGGCTCGCCGAGCTGACGAACACGAACGGCAGGTCCCGGTAGGCGGCGTTCCACGTCGGGGTGGCGGTGTCGGTGAGCAGCACCGCGGTGTAGACGGCGAGCGGCGGCGAGAACACGGCGGCTTCCAATCCGGCCGGCCCCTCGACGGCGCGCAGAACGGGCCGCAACGGGCCCAACGGGATTCGCTCGCCGGTCATCCGGTCGACCTCGGAAACGGCGGCGACACCGATGCCGGCGCCGAACAAGCTGAGGATCCACGACCCGATGCTCATCGGCGAGGTCAGCTTGACCGTGCGCAGCATGTTGACGAAGCGCTCGGGACGGCCCAGGTCCTTCACCAGCGCGACCGCGCCCAGCATCACCGCGATCAGGGCGGACAGCCTTGTGTTGCGGCGCAACGTGTCCCGGCCGGTGAGCTGGGCGCCTGCCGCGAGCAGGCCCGAACCTCCCGCGACCCCGCCCAGGAACAGGTAGGCGGCGACTTCGTGCCCCCACGGCGCGGGCTTGACCACCGGACGCCCGTAGTACGAACTGAATTCGACCTCGGGGACCATCGGCATCTCGCGCGAGCCGTCGCCACCGCCCCGGCGGCCCACCCGCCTGCCCTTGCGGCGCTTGCCGCCCGCGGGTTCCGGGGGCCGCAGGCTGTCGAATTCCGAAGTGCTCATGGGTTTTTCACCGGTCCTTCCAGAAGGCGAGCGCTGCGGCGGCGAACATCCCCGCGGCGGCGACGCACGCCCTCTTGAACATCTGCGGCAGGTCGGCCGTGCACACGCGCGGGTCGGGCGGCAGGCCGTAGACCTCCGGCTCGTCGAGCAACAGGAAGATCGAGCCGGTGCCACCCACTCCGTCGTGCTCGTTGGCGCCGTAGAGGCGCGCCTCGGTCTGGCCCTGGGCGTGCAGCCGCGTGACCCGTTCTCGGGCCTCGATCACCAGATCGTCGTGGTCGCCGAACTTGATCGACGTGGTGGGGCAGGTCTGGGCGCAGGCGGGGATCTGGTCTTCGACCAGGCGGTCGTAACACAGCGTGCACTTCTGGGCGACCCCGGTGACGAGCTTCTCGGCGGGACGATCGGGCCTGGTCGCGGGCGTCGCATACGTGCCGTCGCTGCGACGCTCCACCACGCCGAACGGGCATCCGGCCACGCAGGTGCCGCACCCGTTGCAGACGTCGTCCTGCACGACGACGGTGCCGAATTCGGTGCGGAACAACGCGCCGGTCGGGCACACGTCCAGGCAGCCGGCGTGCGTGCAGTGCTTGCACACGTCCGACGACATCAGCCAGCGGAATTCCGGGGTATCCGGTGGGCTGGTGTCCGGAGGCCCGGGGACGGCGGGCATACCCAAATCTGTTAGGGCGCGGCCGGATTCGCGCGCCTCCTCGATCCGATCGCGGCCCTGCTCGATGAACGCCACGTGCCGCCAGGTGCTGGCGCCCAGCGCTCCGGTGTTGTCATAGGACGACCCCAGCAGCTCCAGGTCGCCGTCGCGCGGGTTACGGTTCCACTCCTTGCACGCGACCTCGCAGGCCTTGCAGCCGATGCAGATCGAGGTGTCGGTGAAGAATCCCTTGCGCGGTCTGGGTTCCGCCCAGCCGGCGTTACTCGTCGGGTCGGTCGGTCCGCTCAGCTGACCCATCGGCTCCTCCTTCCCAGACGCCGTCGCTGATCCGCACGTTGCCGGTCTCGGTGGTGGCCCCCGAACGCGACTGATAGTCGGCAACCAGGCGCAGCAAGTCCTCGCCGCGCGGCCGCCGCCCGGGCCGGATGTCACACGAACCGGCTTTGGACTCCTGAATCTGCACGTTCGGGTCGAGCGTCACTCCGAGCAGGTCGTTGGCCGCGTCCCCGCTCACCACGGCGTCGCCACCGACGCCCCAGTGATACGGGAGCCCGATCTGGTGCACTGTGTGGCCGTTGATTACCAGCGGGGCAACGCGTTTGGTGACCAGCACCCGAGCCTCGATCGCCGCCCGGGGCGAGATGATGGTGGCCCACCCGTACGGCTCCAAGCCACGTTCGGCCGCCAACTCCGGCGAGACCTCGCAGAACATCTCCGGTTGCAGCTCCGACAGATAGGGCAGCCACCGGCTCATCCCGCCCGCGGTGTGATGCTCGGTGAGCCGGTAGGTAGTGAACACGTAAGGATACACATCGGATCCGGGCTCCCCGTCGCTCGGTGCGCTCAGATTTTCCTTGCGCGGGAACGTGATTCGCGACGGGTTGCGCTGCTGGGGGTAGAGCGCGTTGGTAACGGGCGACTCCTGCGGTTCGTAGTGCGTGGGCAGCGGCCCGTCCACCATTCCCTTCGGCGCGAACAGCCACGCCTTGCCGTCGGCCTGCATGATGAACGGGTCATCCCCGGCGAGCGCGTCGGGCCCGCCGACGTCGGGATCGGGCCGGCTGCCCGGTGGCCGGTCCGCCACGAAGTCGGGCACGTCGTTGCCTACCCACCGCTGCTTTTCCTGGTCCCACCAGATGTAGCGCTTGCGCTCGCTCCACGGTTTACCGTCGGGGTCGGCCGAGGCCCGGTTGTAGAGGATGCGGCGGTCGGCCGGCCAGGCCCACCCCCACTCCGACTGGCTCGGGCTCGGACCACCCAGCGGCGCTCGGCGGGCGGCCTGGTTGACCCCCTCGGCGTACACGCCCGAATAGATCCAGCATCCGCACGACGTCGATCCGTCGGCACCCAGTTCGGTATACCCCGGCACGGGCTGGCCGGC
>NZ_LZJJ01000008.1:0-2918 GCF_001667625.1 Mycobacterium sp. E1715 | reverse complement strand
ACCGCGCGCCGCGCCCGCCGCACGGCCGTGGCGAAGTCACGCCCTCGACAGGTCAGTTTGATCAGCATCGAATCGAAGTGCGCGCTGATCTCGGCGCCCAGCGTCGTGCCGCCGTCCAGCCGGATTCCCGCCCCGCCCGGGGTGCGGTAGGCGGTGATCCGGCCGGTGTCCGGGCGGAAGCCGTTGGCTGGATCCTCGGTGGTGATGCGGCACTGCAGCGCCGCACCGTGTGGGACGACGGAATCCTGGCTCAAGCCAATCTGTTCCAGGGTTTGTCCGGCAGCGACCCGCAGTTGGGCGGATACCAGGTCAACGTCGGTGATCTCTTCGGTGACGGTGTGCTCCACCTGAATGCGGGGATTCATCTCGATGAAGACGTGGTTGCCCCGTTCGTCGAGCAAGAATTCCACTGTGCCCGCGCATGTGTAGCCGATGCTTCGCGCGAACGCCACCGCGTCGGAACAGATCCGCTCCCGTAGTTCTGGATCCAGATTCGGTGCGGGCGCGATCTCGATGACCTTCTGGTGGCGGCGTTGGACGCTGCAGTCGCGCTCGTAGAGGTGGATGACGTTGCCGTGGGTGTCGGCCAGGATTTGCACCTCGATGTGGCGGGGGTTGGTCACGGCCTGCTCGAGAAACACCGAGGCGTCACCGAAGGCGGACTCGGCCTCACGACTGGCCGACTCGATCGCCTCGGGCAGGGCCGCCGGTTCGGTCACGCGGCGCATCCCCCGACCGCCGCCCCCGGCCACCGCCTTGACGAACAACGGGAACGTCATGGACTCGGCCGCCGCGACCAACTCATCCACCGACGTCGACGGCGCCGACGAGGCCAGGACCGGGAGACCAGCCGCCCGTGCCGACGCGATCGCTCGCGACTTGTTGCCGGTGAGCTCCAGCACCTCCGCGCTAGGGCCGACAAACGTGATGCCCGCGTCCGCGCACGCCGCCGCCAGGTCGGGATTCTCGGACAGGAATCCATAGCCGGGGTAGATCGCGTCAGCTCCGCACTGCAGGGCCGTGGCGACGATGTCGTCGACCGACAGGTAAGCGCGCACCGGGTGCCCTTCCTCGCCGATCTGGTACGACTCGTCGGCCTTCAACCGGTGCACGGAGTTGCGGTCCTCGTAGGGATAGACCGCGACGGTGGCCATTTCCAATTCGTAGGCCGCGCGGAAGGCGCGGATCGCGATCTCCCCACGATTGGCGACCAGTACTTTCGCGAACACGTAGTTACGATAGAGCGCGTTGCGGCGATCCGACATATGCGCCGGGCGGACGGATCACGCGTGAAACCGGTCGGCTCGATGATGTGGGTGTGTCTTCTGCTCAGCGGACCACCCGGTGCGGTCGGTCCGCACCGCAGCACCGATCTGCCCTATCTGCGCGCGGTCACACCCTGGGTGCCTGTGCAGCACCCGGCCGCGCGAGTCCGCGATCCAGGGTCGGTGCTTCAATGGTGGGATGGGTGACCCCACGCCCCAGGTGGCGATTCTGGACGACTACGCCGGTGCGGCCCTGCGGCTCGCCGACTGGTCGCCCGTGCAAACCCGCTCCCGCATAACCGTTTTCGACCGGCACCTCGGCGAGGAAGAGGCGGCCGACGCGTTGCGGCCCTTCGACGTGATCTGCACCCTGCGTGAGCGGATGGCGCTGCCGCGGACGCTGCTCGAACGGCTGCCGAACCTGAAACTGATCACCATCGTCGGGAGGAGCCTGCCCAACCTGGACCTGGCCGCGGCCACCGAGCGGGGGATCCTCGTGGCCCACACCGACTTCGCCCATCCGCGATTCCGCTCCGTGCACGACGCGACCCCCGAATTCGCCTGGGGATTGCTGATCGCCACGGTGCGGAATCTGGCCGAGGAACATCGCCGCATGCGAGACGGTGCCTGGCAGACCACGACCGGCCTCACCCTGTCCGGCAAGACGCTCGGGCTGCTCGGCCTCGGGCGGGTGGGTAAGCGCATGGCCGAATACGGGCGGGTGTTCGGCATGGAAGTCATTGCGTGGAGCCAGAACCTCACCGCGGATGCCGCCGCGGCCGCTGGTGCACGCCGGGTCGAGAAGGCGGCGCTGTTCGAAGAGTCCGATGTCGTCTCGATCCACGTCGTGCTTTCGGAACGCACGCGGGGGCTGGTCGGCCAGCCCGAATTCGCCCTGATGAAGCCGCACGCGTACCTGATCAACACGTCACGGGGACCGATCGTCGACGAGGCCGCCCTGATGACCGCGCTGGACACCGGGCGGATCGCCGGCGCCGGACTCGACGTCTATGACGTCGAACCGCTGCCGCCCGAGCACCCGTTGCGGCGCCTCCCGAACGTCACCCTGTCGCCCCACCTGGGGTACGTCACCCGCGAAATGCTCGGCGCCTTTTACGCCGACACCGTGGAGGCGGTGGTCGCGTGGCTGGACGGGGCGCCGGTGCGGATCGCCAACCCCGGTTGATCAGGTGCGCTTCCGTCTCCAGTACGGGCTCTTGACCGCTTCGAGGGCTTCGGTGACATAACGGTCCAGAGGCCAGGGCCGCCCGGACTGTCGCACCCATCGCTGGAAGCCGAAATCCGCTGCCGCGAAGGCCAGTTGGACCAGCAGCCCGGGGCGAATGTCGACGCCGGGGTTCACGCCCATGCGCTCGGCGATCAGCTTGGCCGCCCGCTCCTTGTCGGCGGGGGTGTGCACAGTGACCTTGCGAAGCCGGTCGGGGGCCACCAGCAGCGCCTCACGCCATTCGTCGGTGTCGGCCTGCTCGAAGGACCGGGTTCGCGTGACGATGGCGTTGATCAACGCGACGTCCGGGGGCTCGCTGGCGGGCCGCTGTTCGAGGAGGTTCACGATCGCGGCGCCACCGTGGCGAACGGGGGCCAGCAGCAGCTCTTCCTTCGTTGGCACGTGCCGGAAGAAGGTGCGCGGCG
>NZ_LZJJ01000007.1:0-33240 GCF_001667625.1 Mycobacterium sp. E1715 | reverse complement strand
GAGGTCGAGCAATTCGCCGGAATCGTCGAGCTGGTGGTCGACGAGCCGGCCGCGGCCGAGGCGTACCTGCGCAAGGCCTACAACGGTTTTCGTCGCATGGGTCTCGATGCCGACACCGCCGAGACCGCGGCGTTGTTGGGCCGCACGTGCCTGGCGCTCGATCGGGATGCCGAGGCTAACGAGTTGTGTGCGGAGAGCGAACGTCTGGCCGGCCACGCATTGAAGGCGTCGATCGCCTGGCGCACGCTTCGAGCACGGCTGCTGTCCCGCGGCGGTGACCACGACGAGGCGCGGCGGCTTGCCCAGGAGGCCGTCGCGCTGGCCGAGCGCACCGACGCTTTGGTCGATCACGGCGACGCATGCCTTGCGCTGGCAACCGCCTTGGGTGCGGCCGGCGACGTCGCGGGTGCGCGTGCCGCCGCACAGCGGGCAGTCGAATTGTACGAACGCAAGGGCGCTGCCGCGCTTGCCGACCGGGCGCGCGGCCTGGTCGGCGATCGTGTCGTCGCGGTTCCCCAAGCGCCGCAAGAAGCGCCACCGTCCGTCGAACTTGACAACGAATGCGTCCGCTCGGTGCGCGAAATGGACGCCGCAATCGACCGGGAAGCCTGGGAGGAAACTGAGCGACGACTCGCGCCCGAGATCGTCCTCGAGAGTCGGCGCAAGGTCGTCGGATTCCCCCGCACAGTGGTCACGCCTTCCCAATGGGTCAACGATGTCGTCAGGAGCACGCGCGCGCTGGGCGGTGTATGGCACGGTCACGCAACTATCGCCGTGCGCGGTGAGCGGCTGGCGCTCACGCGATTGGAAGTGCACATGGCGGACACCAGTCCCGGTGCGCCGCGCGACGACTCGCTGCAATTGTTCGGCCTCGACGATGACGGACGAATCGGGCTGCACGTCTGGTTCGACATCGACGACATCGATACCGCAATGGCCGAGCTCGAAGCCCGGTTCCAAGCGGAGCGGCCCCCCACGCGGCGTTTGGAGAACACGGCGGCCCTGGTGTTCGAGCATGTTTGGTCGCACTTCGCGACCCGCGACTGGGATGCACTGGCGGACACCGTCGCCGACGACTACGTCGGCATCGATCACCGGCGGGTCGTGAGTGCCGAGACTCAATACAGTCGAAGTGCAGTCGTGCGAGATCTGCAGGCGGCCGCCGAAGTCGGCTTCACGATCTCGATGGTGAGCGCCGTGGCGATCCGCGGGAAGCGTCTGGTGCTCGCCCGCACTCGGGCCTCCGGCCGCGACCCCGGGGCCGTTGAAAACGACGCCCTCAACGTCGTCGAGATCGATGCCGATGACCGGATCGCGAACGTCGCCACGTTCGACCTCGAAGACATCGAGTCCGCAGTCGCCGAACTCGACGCACGCTTCATTGGCGGCGAAGGGGCCACGTACGCGCGCACATGGTCGGTGGTGACCGGGGCTCTCACTGCCCATAATCGGCGCGAACTGCCGGCCGCAACATCGGACGCGGTGACTATCGACCACCGTCGGGTGGCGACGTTTGCGCCCGGTGAGGGTCTGGAGTACATCCGTGCGGGCTGGGATCTCGACCAACAGCTCGACATCTACGTCGAAACAGAGCATCGCGTCAACGACCTCGGCGCCGTTTTCACGTGGGCAGGACATGGAACATCACGCGACGGCTTCACGGCGGAATGGCGCGGCGTCGACCTGATGCTGGTCGACGGCGAAATGATCAGTCGGGTAGAGGTTTTCGAAGAGACGGACCTCGACGCGGCGGTCGACACGTTCCAGAAGCTCACTCGGTCCGCACCACGGCCGGAAAACGCGGCGAGCCAAACCTACGAGCGCCTGATGCATCTGCTGGCGGCTCGCGACTGGGTCGCGATCACCGCGATAGTGGCCGACGATTTGTTCTACAACGACCGCCGGCGTGTGGTGAATGCCGGTCTCCGGCTTGGACGCAGTGCCGGGATCGAAGACGTGCGGGCGTTGGTCGATGTCGGCTTCACGCTGAAGATGGTTCAGGTCCTGGCGACCCGCGGCACGTCGCTCACGCTCTTGCGGATGCGCGCGTCGGGCAGCGACCCAGAGACGATTCAAAACGATGCCCTCAACATCGTCGGGGTCGATTCCGGGGGGCGGATTACGGCGGTAATTGTCTACGACGTCGACGACGTCGATGCCGCCCTCGCCGAACTCGACGCGCGTTACCTCGCCGGCGACGCCGCCGCCCACGCGCACACCTGGACGGTGATCACGGAGGCCTACGCCGCGCTCAACAGATTCGAGATGCCGGCGACAACAGCGGACTTCGTCAGCATCGACCATCGCAGGGGGGCGGCGTTCGCACCCGGTGACCTGATCGCCTACGTCCGCGCCGCGTGGCAGCTCGCTCAAGACGGCGCGACCCACATCGAGGCCGTCCATCGACTTACCGAGCTCGGAGCCATACTCACCCACGTGACGCACGGAACGTCACAGGAGGGCTTCGAAGCCGAGTGGCGGGAACTCTTCCTTCTGACCGTCGAAGGCGACGCGATCAACCGCTGCGAGTTATTCGACGAGGAAGACCTGGAATTCGCGCTCGCGCGGTTCGACCAGCTGGGCCAGCCGACAGTGCAGCTCGAGAACGCGGCAAGCCAAACGCACAAACGCTTGGAAACGCTTTTTGCGGCGCGCGATTGGGACACGATATCGGGCCTTCTGGCCGAGGACATTTCCAATGACGACCGTCGTCGGACGGTGAATTCCGGTACCCGAGAAGGCCGTCAGGCCACTCTCGAAGAGATGGCGGCAACGGTCGAAATCGGCGTCAAAACCATGACGTCTGACGTCATCGCCACCCGAGGCGACCGCTTGGCGCTCTGCCGTAGTCAAACGTGGGGTCGGGACACGGGGCCGGAGGCGTTTCACACCGATGTGTACGACGTTTTCGAGCTCAACGCCGACGGGAAGGTGTCGGCACGGGTCGTCTTCGATCTCGAGGACTACGCCGCCGCCATGGCGGAGCTCGACGCGCGCTACCTCGCCGGTGACGCGGCCGCCCACGCGCACGCCTGGTCCCTAATTACCGAAGCCTTCGCGGCGTTGAACCGGCGGGAAATCCCTGCCGTGACGCCCGACTGGGTGAGCATCGACCACCGACGACTCGCCCCAATCGGTCCGAGTGATTTAGCCGCGTACCTCCTTGCCAGTTGGGAACTCTCGCCACAGTCCAGGATCTACATGGCGGCTGTGCACCGGCTGAGCGATCTCGGCGCGGTGTTAACGCACGTGGCCATCGGGACCTCGCCAGAGGGTTTCGATGCGGAGTGGCAGGTCGTTGACGTTGTGACCTTTGACGGCGACCGGATCAGCCGCACCGAGCTTTTCGACGAAACCGACGTCGACGCTGCGCTTGCCCGCTTCGATCAGCTCAGCCTGCCGGCGCGCCAGTTGGAAAACGCCGCCACCCAAGCCGGTCGGCGGTATCTGGCGTTCTTCGCCGCCGGCGACTGGGACGCGATGGCGACGATGCTGGACGGCAACCTCGTATACGACGATCGCCGTCGTGTTGTAGGCGCGGGCCCCCAATATGGTCAAGACGCTCAGATCGCCGACATGAGGACAGTCGCCGGTCTCTGGCCCGCGAGCGTGACGGCAACCCTGGTGGCGACTCGCGGCACGCGACTTACCCTTATGCGCCTGCGCTTCGCCGATCGCGATGACGGCCTCGACGCATTTCTCACCGAAGTGGTCGGCGTGCTCGAACTCAATTCCAACGGGTTGATCACCTCAGTCGTCTTCTTCGATACCGACGACATTCACGCTGCCTTGGCAGAGCTAGATTCCCGTTACATTGCAGGCGAAGCGGCCGCCCATGCGCGCACCTGGTCGGTCATCATAAAGGGCTGCGCCGCACTCAACCGACACGAACTGCCAGCCACCACAGCCGATTTCGCGAGCATCGATCATCGCCGAGGGACAGCTCACGCCCCCGGTGAGCTGATTGAATACGTCAGCGCGGGATGGGATCTCGACCAAAGAATTCGAACCTATCCCGAGGCGGTGCATCGGCTGAGCGACGCGGGAGCGGTTTACACCCATGTCGCGCATGGAACCTCCCGCGAGGGTTTCGACGCTGAATGGCGAGGAATCAGCCTGGTGACGGTCAACGGTGACCTCGTCAGCCGCTCCGAAGTCTTCGACGAGGCGGACCTCGACGCCGCGATTGCGAGGTTTGAGGAACTCACCAGTCCAACGCAGCGGCTGGAGAATGCGGCGAGCCGGGTGGCCGAGCACTTCCTGGCGCATTATGCGGCCACCAACTGGGATGCAATGGCGCAGCTGCTCGTGGAAGACATGACCTCAGAAGATCGCCGTAGGGTCGTGAACTTAGGGAATCGACATGGCCGAGACGCCGAGATAGCGAATTGGCGTGGCACTGCCGACATCCTGGCCACTAACGTGAGGCGGTCCGTCGTCGCTACCCGTGGAGAACACCTTGCGCTCCTTCGTTTCCTCTTCGTGGGACAAGGACAGACGACCGCGGAGTTCCAGCTGCAGGGATTCTCCATCATCGAAATAAGCACGGACGGTCGGATCGTCGCGCTCGTCTCCTTCGACCCGGAAGACATCGACTCGGCCTTTGCAGAGCTTGAGGCCCGGTATTCCGCCGGCGAGGCGAGAGCTCACGCGCACACGTGGTCGGTGATCACGAACATCTACGCGATGTTCAACCGTCATGAACTCACCCCCGTGGACTGGCTCATCGTCGACCACCGGAGGGGCACGCCGTTCGCGTCCGGCGAGCTGAACCCTGCTCTGCAAAACTTCTTCGATCTCACCCCGGACTTCCGCGTCACGATCGAAACAGTGCACCAGCTCAACAAAGCCGGAGCGGTCGTCACCATTGACTCGCAAGGATTTTCACCTGACGGCTTGGATGTCGAATGGCGCATGATTCAACTACTCGTAGTCGATGGCGACCAACTCACGCGGTGCGAGCTCTTCGACGAGACGGACTTGGACGCCGCGATCGAGCAGTTCGATCAGCTCAGCCAGCCGCCACCTTCGGCAGAGAATGCGGCAAGCCGGGTCGTCCAGCAGTTCCTGACACATTTTGCCAGCCACAACTGGGAGGCCATGGCGGAACTAATCGCGGCTGACTTCTTCTCAGACGACCGCCGCTCCGTCATCAATGCCGGAATCCGACGCGGTCGTGATATCGAGATGGAGAATTGGCGGGCCACCGCAGAGGTCTGGATGAGTGATGTGCGCGCGGCCGTCGTTGCGACTCGCGGAAAGAACCTCGTGCTCTTCCGTTTCACGTTCGCGAGCCAAGACGCAGTACCCGCACCATTTCAAGCTGCGGCACTCGGTGTCGTCGAGATCGACGACGACAATCGATGCGCCGCGACCGTCGTATTCGATCCCGATGACGTCGATTCGGCCTTCTCTGAGCTCGATGCGCGCTACCTCGCCGGCGAAGCGGCCGCCTGCGAGCGCACATGGTCTGCCATCGTGGAGGCGTACGCAGCGATCAACCGGCGTCAACTACCAATGATGACAACCGACTTCGCAGATGTCGATCATCGGCGAGGTGCGGCGTGGGCGCCCGGCCAGCTGGTCGAATTCCTCCGTAGCGCGTTGGATCAGACGCCTGATCTGACCATCCGAATTGCCGCGGTGCATCGGTTGAATCGGCAAGGCGCCGTCGTCACCCACGCTGCGAACGGGACCTCGCCGGACGGCTTCGACGCCGAGTGGCGAGAGATCCTCTTTTTGATCGTTGATGGCGACATGCTCAAGCATTGCGAGGTGTTCGACGAAGCGGACCTCGGCGCCGCACTTACCCGATTCGATGAGCTGCAGTCGCGGTCGCACCGCCCGGTCAATGCGGCAAGCCAGGTGAGCGAACGGTTTTGGGACTGCCTCACGACGCGAGACTGGACCGCGATGACCGAGGTACTCGCCGAAAATGCTGTGTCGCACGACAACCGTCGGGTGGTCAACTCCGGTGTACTACGCGGGCGAGATATCAATATCGCAAACTTGCGAGCAGTGGCTGAGGTCGGATTCGAGCGCATTGTCTCGACGGTCCTCGCGGTTCGCGGGCAACGCCTTGCCCTCACTCGTATTTGGTCCTCCGCCCTGGGATGTGAGCCCGGGGAGATCAGTGCGGATATGGTCGGCGTCGTGGAGATCGACGGGGACAACCGGATGATTGTTCACTCCATCTTCGATGCCGACGACTTCGACGGCGCCGTGGCCGAGCTCGAAGCCCGGTACATCGCCGGCGAAGCGGCCACCCACGCGCACGTGTGGTCGCTGGTCGCCCAGGGCCACACCCAGTTCAACCGGCACGAACTTCCCGCGATGACGCCGGATGTCGTATACATCGACCATCGCCGGGGCGTGACGATCGAGGGCGCCGATCTGGCCGCAACTGTTCGCGCCAATCTGGATCTTCTTCCGCAGGTACACGTCTACGTCGAGAGTGTGCATCGGCTGACCGAACTCGGAGCCGTCGCCACGCAAGTGGTGAAGGGGACTTCACAACAAGGCTTCGACGCCGAGTGGCAAACGATCACCATCTTCACCTTCGAAGGTGATCTGCTCAGCCGATACGAAGTCTTCGACGAGACGGAACTCGACGCCGCCATCGCACGCTTCGACGAACTGCACCAGCAGCCGCGGCGATTGGAAAACGCGGCAACCCGTGCCGATCAACAGTTCTGGGGGTACATCGCGGCAGGTGACTGGAAAGCCCTGGGGGCGATGCTGGCTGATGACGTGGCCAATGACGACCGCCGGCGGACCGTGAACGCCGGCATTCGGCGAGGCCGAGATTCTGACGTCGCAAACATGCGAAGCCTTTCCGAGATCGGGGTCACCCACGTCACATCGATTATCATCGCGACCCGCGGCGAAAGACTTCTCCTCAGACGTACGCGATTCTCGCTGGACGAAGGGCCCGAAGACTTCAACGTCGAGCTGCTCTGCATTGTCGAGCTGGATGCCGAAAACCGGATTGCGACACGCATCCTGTTCGATCTCGACGAATTAGACGCCGCATTCGAAGAACTCGATGCCCGCTACCTCGCAGGCGAGGCGGCGTATGAAGGGCACACGTGGTCGCTCATGGCGCAGACGTACGCGGGGCTCAACCGGCACGAGATGCCGCCGACCACGCCGGATTTCGTCAACATCGACCATCGGCGCGGCATAACGTTCGAGCCGGGCAACATCGTCCCGTATGTCCAAGCCACCTGGGATGTCGCACCCGATCTCAAGATGCGCATCGAGACGGTGCACCGGCTGACAAACGCTGGAGCCGTCATTACTCATACCGGGTATGGCACCTCCCAGGACGGCTTCGACGCGGAGTGGCGAGAGGTCGTCTTTTTCACTTTCCGGGGAGACAGGGTCGATCGCTGCGAGATGTTCGATGATGTGGACGTTGACGCCGCCCTCGCGCGCTTTGACGAGCTGAGCCGGCCAAGACCGAGCCTAGAGAATGCGGCAAGCCGGGCAGAAGAGTGGCTCTTCGCGCACTCGGCGGCTCGCGACTGGGCAGCTGTGGCCGAAATCCTCTCTGGCGAAAGCGTTGTCGACGACCGCCGCCGAGTGGTGAATGTCGGCTTATGGGACGGTCGGGACGTCGTCATCGCGAACATGCAAGCCCTCGCCCAGGGCTTGGCACACGTGACGCTGACGGTCATTGCGACTCGCGGGGAGCGGCTCGCCCTCATTATCGTTCGATCTTTCAACTCCGACCTCGAGCATGGAGAGTTCGTCATCGAAATGCTTGGAGTCGCGGAGCTCGACGCGGACCTGCGCATTTCGGCCCACGTCTTCTTTGATCCCGACGACATCGACGCCGCCTTCGAAGAACTAGATGCCCGCTACCTCGCCGGTGAAGCGGCCCCGCACGCGCACACTTGGTCGGTCATCGCAGGCTCCTACGCCGCGATGAACCGGCGCGAGCTGTTTCCGACGACGCCGGATTGGGTGAATGTCGATCACCGACGCCCGGGGATATTTGAGGAAGGCGGCCTGAACGCATCCCTGCGTTCGCTGTGGCAACTGACCACCGACCTCACCTTCCGCATCGAAGCCGTCCATCGATTGACTGACCTCGGCATGGTCTGCTCCCATGTGGCTCAGGGTGTTTCACAGGATGGGTTCGACGCCGAGTGGCGGGGCATAGAAGTCCAGACGGTCGACGGTGACCTTATCGACCGCTGCGAAATCTTCGACGAGGCGGACCTCGACGCGGCCCTCGCGCGGTTCGACGAGGTCACCGCGATCAGGCCCGACGGTGGGTGACACGGCGCCCCGACAACAACCGCTCTATCTCCTGGCGGACAGTCAGCTGCTCTTTTGGAAACAGCGGGACCGGCTGCTCCTCGAGGCGGCCGTCGACGGATTGGCCCGAGCCAACCCCCTGAGCGCCGCATACATCGGCGCCTCCAACGGAGATCGTCCGGAGTACTACGAGATCTTCGAGGCGGCCATGGATGCGATTGGAATCACCACTCGCCGCATGATCGATTCGTCCTTCGGCCCCGACGATCGCAACTTCCTGGCGAGCGCCCAGTTGATCATCCTCGCCGGCGGGGACGTGCGCCTGGGCTGGGACACCTTCGAGAAGACCGGCATGAAAGGGGCGATTCTGGACCGGTATACCCACGGCGCGCTCCTGGTGGGCGTTTCGGCCGGTGCGGTCCAGCTGGGACGCTACGGAATCGTCGAGACGCCGCAATCTTCCGCACCTGAGCTGTTCGGCGTGTTCGACCTCGTTCCCATGGTCGTCGACGCACACGACGAGCGAACCGAATGGGCTCGGCTGTCGCGGACGATCGAATCTCTGAACGGAGCCGCCACCGGGCTCGGGATTCCGTCCGGTGGCGGAGTCATCGTTCACCCAGACACCGCGGTTGAGGCACTGCGCCGTCCCGCACATCAAATTCGTTTCCAGAGCGGTCGGATCACTCGCTCGCTGTTGCCCGCCGACGCATCCAGCTGAATTGCCCCGGACGCCAAGCGGTGTCTGCAGCCCCCGGCCGCCAGTCCGCCGTCTCCGGCCCCTGGGTGACGGTTGGCCGCGCTAATAGTGACTTTCGGCCCGAGTGAGCGACCTCGATCCGGGTCCAGAGTTAACACCATGCCAACTGCACCTCGACTCACTTTGAACGGAGCGCGCCGGTTGCTGGTCGGGCTGATCGGAGCAGGCGCGATCAGCGGCACGCTGGTATGCGCTGGCGCGGGGACCGCCGCGGCTGATCCGGCGCCTCGACCCGCCAACTGCACGGCGGCGGACGTCGCCGGCGTCGCGGCTGGCGTGGCCGCGTCGCTCTCTACCTACCTGTTCACACATCCGGACTTGAACGGCTTCTACACCGACCTGCAGGATCGGCCCAAGGACCAGATCCGCGACGAGGTGCAGCAGTACTTCAACGCCAACCCCCAGGAGCAGGCCGATCTTGAGAACATCCGTCAGCCACTGGCCGATATCAGGCAGCGTTGCCAGTGGACCCCGCTACTCGGGCAGGGCGGCGCGACTCCCTGAGTCGGGTCGGGCACGTAATCGTGTTGCGGCCCCTAATTCGCCGCCGGTCAGAACGAGGAGATGCCGATGAATGTCAGGGCACGGTCGTGGACCGCAGGGGGGATAGCGGTATTGGCCCTCGCCGCAATCCCTGAGACGTACGCCGTGGTGCGGCCGTCCGGGGTGGCCAACGCGGACGTGTGCGCAAGCGTCGGCCGACGGGTTTCAGTGAGCGGGTGCACGAACATTGCCGACACCGTCAACGCCAATGTGCCACCGCCGGACGCCTATGCGCCACTGCCGCAAGATTTTCCGCCCCCACCGCCGCCCGTGAATGTCTGCGTCGGGGGCGGACGGCGAGTCCATGTGAGCGGGTGCTTCTGAGGCGGTCGGTGATGCCACCCGTCATTGTCTAGCTGCGGTGCCACCACCCCGACGACGGTGTGCCGCCAATACGTCGGCGTTCGCCAGCGTTTGCGCCTGAGCGGCCAGCGTTGATGCCCGGTTCGCGTAGGCGATCGCCTCGGCGGCGTTAATTGCTTCCCTGGCGTGCGCCGCCGCCACATACCGCTTGGCCTCTTGGAATCGAGTCTGCGCCTCGGCGCCGACGCTGGCGCCATGCCGGGTGACGTAGTCGGTGATCTGACGCAGCCGGGCGTCCGCGTTCGACAGCGCGTCCCTCGATGAGTCGCCGCGCCCCTCGATGCCGGACTGACTCTCGCGACGGGCGGCGCGGCGGTGGCGCACGCGGTAGAACGCGAGAACCACAATGACCAGAACCACGACGATGATGAGGCTGATCGCGATCAGCTGCCAGATCGGCTTCGACGTGCTCGCCGATTTGTCCAACCCGTCGGCCGCGGCGACCGCGGCGCCGCTCCAATCTTTCGCGTTCACCGCAGGGTCAATTCGCTTGCTGCGCAGTGTGTCCAGCTCGGCATCCGTGAGGCCCGGCACTTGCGGCGGCACCGAGAAGGCGTAGAGCTTGGTGTTCGTGGCCACCGACAGCAGCACGTCGTTGCCACCCAGCCCGCTGGCGTTGCGGGTTCGGTCGGCCCAGTTCTCGGGTTTGAACCGGGAGAAATTGTCGACGTAGACCACCCACAGCTGAATGTGCCGATCGCGGTAGAGCCGGTCGATCGCCGAGCTCACCGCCGACCGACCGGGATCCGTCAGAACTCCGGCGCTGTCGGTGATGTGATCGGTGAGCTTGGACGGCGGCTGCGCACCGGCGGGAGCCGCCGGCAAGAACCCCACCGTGAGGACGGTCAGGACCGCACTGATCAGGCGAACGCCGCGCATATGGGTAACTTATCGTCACTCATGCTGGGGCGGACACTGCTATCCGTCGAAATAATCGGAGCGAGGAAATGGCTGGGCAACGGCCGCTTGCGCTGGCATGGTGGCGGTCGTGCGGGTGTGGCTGAGTGGCTAGGCAGCGGCCTGCAAAGCCGTACACACGGGTTCGAGTCCCGTCACTCGCTCAACATTGCCTGGTCAGTCCGCAGGGCGGCGCTGTTGCCCGGCGCGCCGGCGGCTACGCCTCTTCCGCCACGGCGTCGAGGTAGAACCATCGCCCGGCGCGGCGCTCGAAGCGACTGCGCTCGTGCAGGCTGCCGGCGCGGCCCGCGGACTCGAACCGGGCCGTGAATTCCACCTCCCCACGATCGTCTTCCGGGCCACCCGCGACCGTGTCGGTCACTTTCAGGCCGGTCCAGGTGATGGCCGGGTCGACGGTCACGTCCGACGGGCGCGTGCGCGGGTGCCACGTGCGAAACAGGTAGTCGGCGTCACGGCGGGCGAACGCCGAATACCGCGATCGCATCAACTCCTCCGCCGTTCGGGCCGGTAGCTCGCCATCGTGGAGGGGCCCGCAACACGCGCGATAGCCTTTGCCACTGCCGCAGCAGCACCTGTCCCCGATCACCGTTCCGGTCGCCACCTGAGCGGCACGTGAACCGGGAACCAACCGTCGAAAACCTCACTCGGCGACGGGCTGTAGGGCTTGGGATACCACGCCTTGGGCACATCGCCGCTGTCCCAGTCGAACCCGAAAAACGGGATCTTGGCGAGCCATACTTCGAAGAAAACGCTCAGCAGGTCCCGGGCGAGATGCGACGCCGGGCACCGGTGCGGGCCTCCCCCAAAGCTCCAATTTCTCTGCGGGCCATCGAGTTTGATGTCCTGGCCGGACATCTCGTCAGCCTCGTCGCGGTGAACGAATCCGACATACAACTCGACGCGAGACCCGGCCGGGATCGTCGTTTCGCCGACTGTCACGCTGCGGCTCGTGATGCGGGAAACGGTCTTCGCCCCGCCGTCCAACCGCAGCAGCTCCTCGATGAACCGGCGTTGCCGGTCCGGATGTTCGCGTAGTTCCTGCTGCAGCATCGGCTGGCGCGCCAGTACCGCCAGTCCGGCCCGGATTGCCAACGAAGCGAAGATGAGGCCGCGGCCCACCGAGGCCATCAGCCCCAGCACTTCATCGTCGGAAAGCGGTTCGGTGGCCAGGAGGCTGAGCACATCGGGGCCGCCCTGCGGCGCTTGGCGGATCTTGGCCACCAGCTCCGCGTTGACCGCGTCCGGGGCGAGGTCGGTCGGCAGCCCGCAGACCGTGACGAATGCCGCGCGCCAGACGACCTCGGCGACACCCGCACCGTCGCAGCGGTCCAGCTGCGCCGCGACGGCGTCGACGCATCGTTCGATGATCACCCGGACGGGTCTGAGCATGTCGCGCGAATTGCCGGGCGTGAACAACTGCTCGACCATGATCTTCCGGTACGGACCGAACGGCGGGTTGCCGGGCATCAGCTCGCCCTGGCGGCTGGCGAATACCTCGCCGTCGCGTATGGCCGCGAGGACGTCGTCGCGCCGCCACAACACATAGGTACCGTCCGGCTGCCGCAGCACTCTTTGACCGGCCCGCTCCGCTGCAGCCAGCCACTCCCGATAACCCCTGGCCGCCTCCTCGTCGGAACGCATGACCTCCAGCGCGCGGTCGCTGCCCGACTCGATCACCGCACCACCGACTTTCACGATCGGGGCCGCCTGGACCTCCGACGCCGGAATTCTATCCTCGACATCAGCGGGACGCCGCTGCAACTGCCGCCGGGCCGCAACCGCTAGGTGTGCACTTTCCAACCCGCTAATGGGGTGGGCGCCGCCGGAGCGTTGGGGTCATTGAACTCGATGTAGACGTCGCCCTGCTTGACATTGCCGTCGTAGGCGATGTATCCGTGGGCGGTCTGGCCGTTGGCGACACTGCCCGAGCGCAGGGGCGGCGTCTTGTTGATCTTCTGATAGTCAACCCCGGATGAGCCGCCCTCGGTCTCGCGGTAGGGGTCTTGCCGCCATGGCGAAGACGCGGCGGTCACGTAGGTCTCGCCGTAGCTGAACGGTGTGTCGGACTTGCCGACGATGGTGAGCTCGATGACGGTACAGCCACCTCCGCTAACGGTGCAGCCGGACGAGACCCAGGTCGCGTTGTTGAGCGTGACGTCGGCGGTCGCGGCGCTGTATTCCGTGACATGGATGGCTGTGCCGGCCTTCCCTGTCGGGAACGGCGACTGCTGGGGTGTCGGGTCGGCGGCGCCGACCGGCGCCGTTAGCCCAGCCGTCATCGCGAGCAATGTCACGACCGCTGCACTTACCGGAGTCGATATGGTCACCCGCAGACGATATCGCGAATTGACTTTTCACCGAGTAGCGCACGGCGTCAACTGTTTCGCCAGATAGGGCGCCGTGCGGCTGTGTTTCGTGCGGGCAACCTTGGTGGGCGGGCCCGCAGCAACGACCCGGCCACCGTCGCTGCCGGCTCCCGGTCCCAAATCGATCACCCAGTCCGCACCGGCGACCATCCGCATGTCGTGTTCGGCCACCACTACGGTATTGCCCGCGTCGACCAGGCGGTGCAGTTGGCGGTCGAGCAGATCCACATCAGCGGGGTGAAGCCCCGTGGTCGGCTCGTCGAGGACATAGAGGGTATGCCCGCGGCGGGGTCTCTGGAGTTCGGAGGCGAGCTTGATCCGCTGCGCCTCGCCACCCGACAGCTCGGTCGCTGGCTGTCCGAGACGGAGATATCCCAGCCCGACCTCTTGCAACGTGGTCAGGCTCCGCGCCGCCCTCGCAACGTCGGCGAGAAAGTCCGACGCCTCGTCGACGGTCATCGCGAGCACGTCGGCGATTGTGCGGTCGCGATAGCGCACCTCGAGTGTCTCGTCGGAGTAGCGCGCTCCTAGGCACGCCGGGCATGTGGCGTATGTGCCCGGCAGGAACAACAATTCGACCGAAACGAAACCCTCCCCCTGACAGGTGGGACAGCGCCCCTCGGCCACGTTGAACGAGAACCGGCCCGCTGTCCAACCACGGCGACGCGCCTTCGAAGTTGCGGCGAATGCGTGGCGCACCGCGTCGAACAGGCCGGTGTAGGTCGCCAGCGTCGAGCGCGGCGTGCGCCCGATCGGGCGCTGGTCGACAGACACCAGCCGATTGATCCCCTCGACACCTTCTGCCGTCACGCCGACGCTCGCGTCATGATCGAGATCCACGATCTCGGTGTCCGTTTCGTCGTCGTCGGATTGGGCCGGCTCTACTGCTCGTCCCGCGCCGAGATAGCCGCGCACAACGTCGCCGAGGACCTTGACGACGAGCGTCGACTTGCCGGAACCGGACACTCCGGTGATCGCGATGTACACGCCAAGCGGCAGGTCCACGTCGAGATCTCGCAAGTTGTGAAAGCAGATCCCGCGCAGCGTCAGTTGCCCCGACTCAGTGCGGGGTTGACGAGTCGGCGGCGCGGTCGCATCGAAAAGGTATCTGCGAGTGACAGATTCCTCGATGCCGACAAGACCCGGCACCGGTCCGCTGTAGAGCACGTTCCCGCCGAGCTCGCCCGCCCCAGGCCCGACGTCGACGATCCAATCAGCACGGCGTACCACGTCCATGTCGTGCTCGACCACGAATAGCGAATTGCCCGCGCGCCGTAGCCGATCGAGCACGTCGAGTAGCGGCTCGGCGTCCGCGGGGTGCAGTCCGGCCGAAGGCTCGTCGAGCACGTAGAGCACCCCGAACAGGCCGGCGCGCAGTTGGGTGGCCAGCCGCAACCGCTGGAGTTCGCCTGGCGATACAGTCGGAGTGCGACGACTGAGCGTGAGATAGCCGAGGCCGAGGTCGATGAGAACTTGTAGGCGTGCAACGAGGTCGGCGGCGATCATGGTCGCCACTTCCGTCAGTTCACCGGATTCCGTTGACTCGTAGGCGGCGGCGGTATCGGTCCGAGAAGCTGTCGAGCGCAGCGATTCAGCAAGGTCGGCCAATGGCATCGCCACGTAATCGGCGATGGTGCGCCCGGCGAATGTCACCTTCAGGGCCTCCGATCGCAACCCAGAACCGTCGCATGCCGGGCACTCCACGCTGTCGACGAACTGCAGCACGCGACGACGCATCATCGCGCTATGGGAATTGGCCAAGGTGTGGCGCACATGGCGTTCGGCGCTGGAGAACGTGCCGTTGTAGTAGTAATCGGCCTGCACCGGGTGCTGGCTGGGATCGATTTCGACGGTTGGCTGATCATCGGTGAAAAGAATCCAATCGCGTTGCCGCTTGGGCAGTTTCCGCCATGGCTTGTCGATGTCGTAGCCAAGCGTGACGAGGATGTCGCGTAAGTTCTGGCCCTGCCACGCACCCGGCCAAGCCGCGACGGCGCCTTGACGGATGGTCAGCGACGGGTCCGGTACCAGTGTCTCTTCGGTCACCCGATGGATTCGTCCCAGGCCGTGGCATTCGGGGCATGCGCCCACCGCGGTGTTCGGGGAGAACGCATCGGAATCCAGCCGTTCTGTGGCTCCCCGCGGGTAGGTACCGGCGCGCGAGAACAGCATCCTCAGCAAGTTCGACAAGGTGGTGATCGTGCCGACCGTCGACCGCGATGTCGCCGAACCTCGGCGCTGCTGCAGCGCGACGGCAGGCGGTAGTCCGGTGATGTCATCTACCTTTGGAGCGCCGGTTGGCAGTAGCAGTCGACGGGCATACGGAGCCACCGATTCGAAGTAGCGCCGCTGGGCCTCGGCATAGATGGTCCCAAAGGCCAACGAGGATTTGCCGGATCCAGAGATCCCGGTGAACGCGACCAGCGCGTCGCGGGGTGCTGCGACGTCGACGCCGCGCAGATTGTGGACTCGCGTCCCGTATACGCGCACACAAGGGTCGATTTCGTCCGTGCTTCGGTAGGGCTCTTCTGTCATCGTGCTCAGACGAGTACCCGGGCTGCAGCCGCGCAAGCATGTGTTTGCTGTTCACGATTGTGTGTGAGGCCTTATCGTTTCAGGGATTACGACGCGACGGATGCCTGAAACGGTCTCCGCCTTCCCCCAGCGTCCTGTCACGTTTGGCTGCTTGGAGTTCGGGTAAGCGGTGCCGGTGCGGGACGAACCATCATCGATTTTGCTTGTCGCCGATCCCGGAGCGCCCACGGCAATCGCCGAACGCCTCTCTCATTCGCTAGCGAGCGCACTCACCCATGGGGGTCCCGCAGACGACAAGTGGTGCGTATCTGTGCGCCGTCACGCCTACCCGATCGACGAAGACGCCGAGGTCTCCGACGTGGTTGGCACTATCAATCCGGGTGAAGAGCCAGAAGAAATTGTCATCTACCTAACGGATTTGCCCCGACGTCGGGGGACGACGCCCGTAATAGCCGACATCAGCATTCCTGACCGGCTCGGAGTGATCTCCATTCCCGGCATGGGTGGTGTGTTCATCGATCGCCGGGTGAGAAACGTCGCTCAAACCATCGTTGCCGAGGTGACGGACCGGTCGGACAAGCGCAACGGGTCGGCGAAGCGGCTGACGCGAACCCAGGACGATGACGTTGTCCGCTATATCGCGCCGACAGGCCTGTCACGTCTGCGACTGCTGGCCGGGATGGTTTACGCCAATCGCCCCTGGCGGCTAGTTACCGGAATGTCCAAGGTGATGATGGCGGCCTTCGCCACTGGGGCAGTGAGCCTCGCTTATCCGACGATGTGGCAGCTGTCCGCAACCATGGGGCCTTGGCGATTGAGCACCGCAACGATCTTGGCCAGTGCGGCGCTGCTCGCCTGGCTCATCATCGAACACAAATTATGGGAACGCCCGCATTCAGCCGCCGAACGGGAACGCGCGGTGTTGTACAACGCTTCGACGGTCGTCACTTTGCTGATCGGCGTGGTGATTTTCCACGCCGGGTTGTTTCTCCTACTGCTTCTGACCGCGTGGTGGACGCTTCCATCGCAATTGGTCGCCAAAAACATCGGACACCCCGTCAGTCTTTCAACCTTGTTGCTAATGGCCTGGTTGGTGGCGGCGGTCGCCACGTTGGGGGGTGCCCTGGGATCGGGGATGGAGGACGACGAGGCCGTAAAGGCGGCGGCATATGGGGTTCGACAACGCCAGCGATTCGCCCACGAGAACTCACCCGCGCGAGACGATCGAGCATGAAGGATCAGCCGAAGTAGGCACGCATCGGCCGCGATCACACATCTCTGAAGTAGGGCGGGGCTCGAACCCGCGACCAACGGATTATGAGTCCCTAGCCAGCCTCTCGGCGACCAGGCGAAACGGTTAGCCGAATCGCGTTGAAGTGCCCGTGAGACAGCGATTTGGTCGCTTCCGATGCGGTTCCGACACGGCCTCGGTACGCCTACGAATCGCCCCGGTCGGCGGGGTGACGCCGGGGTGAGAAACGGGCAGGGCTGTTAGCTCGTGGAGCAGACGGCGACGTTGATCGATAGCGCAGGTGCGTGAGCCCGTAACTGCGTAATTAGTTGCGCAGGAGGCGCTGCCTGCACAGCAGGCTGGCATTGAAATGGGTCAGGCAACTATGGCGCCCACGGTGGCTCGACGTATCTGAGCATTGAGCAGCGCCAAGCCGAGGCCTGCTTAGATGCTGCCGTTGATAAGGATGTCGGCGCGAACGTGGTTTTGAACGCCATCCGATTCACCAATTCGAACAAAGTTGAGCACAGAAGATGAGCGATACCCCACCCCATGAGTGCCAGACCCCCCAACAGGGCCCATCTGTCGGCCACGCGACGTTGGACGTCGACCGTCAGAGTTTCTTCAGTCGGCGCAGGACCTTGAGGTACGGCATCATCGCCGCGGCACTCCGCGCGAGCTTGGGATGCAGTGCGCCCATGTTGCCGACGACGAGGCATTGCATACCGCTATCCCTGAACATCGCCAGTTGATCGACGACCTCGTCCGGCATCCCGACCGCGAATAGCTCTTTCACCAACCCTCGGGGGGCCATCGCCGCGTACTTGAGCGCAGTCTCCTCGTCGATCAACTGCGGAATGAGGTCTTGCACCCCTTTGAACTCCGGGCCCATCGGATGTTGAGCGCCATGCCTTTCCCAATCCTCGGCCGATGAGTTGAGGACGAACAGCTTCACCAAGTTGGAGTCCAAAATCTCGTCAATCTCGTCCTGTGCGCGCCCGGTGAGAATGAAGCGGATACCGGCCGGGGTGATCGACATGGGGTCGCGCCCGGCGTCCGACGCGGCCGCACGCAAGTCGTTGAGTTGCTTGGCGTACTCGTCGGCCCGGGTGGTCCCGGGAAACCAGCCGTCCCCGTACTTGCCCGCGGCACGGATCATTCGTGGACCGTGGGCCGCGATCCAAATTTCAGGCCACTTGCCCCTGAAGGGAGTCAAGGCGAACGTGGCGTTGTGCAACGGGAAGAACGGCGAATCCCGGCTGACGAGTTCACCATTCGAGTCCCACAGCGCGCGGATTGTGGCCATCGCCTCTTCGAACCGGCTGACCGGTTTCGACCACTCCACTCCGTAGGGTTCGTTACCCTCCCGTTCGCCAGTCCCAATGCCAAGAATGGCGCGCCCGCGCGTCAAGTGCTGCAAGGTCACCACGGCCTGCGCAGTGACGGCGGGGTTTCGCCGGCCCGTGTCCGTCACCGCCACACCCAGCGTCATCCGACCGATCTTGTTGTGCCCGGCTAGATAGCCCAGCATCGTCCACGGCTCGACATGCGCATCCATCTTGGGGATGATCTTGGCTGCGCCAACGTACTCCGCCTTCCACATTGACGGCGGCAGGACCGAATTGAGATGGTCTGCCACCCAAAACGAGTCGGAGCCCGCAGCCAAGCCCGTCATGTAATCGGCCTGAATCAGCGGCTTCGGCCCGAACCGTGAGTTGATCGTATTGTGCATAACGCCGATGCGCAGACCGCTCACCGTGACGCTCCTTTTAATCTTTCGCCGAGGTGCACATTCCGCCGCCGGTGGACGTCGGTGAAGTGGTCGATGGTGTCGACATCGGTCACGCTTCACCCTTCGGGTCAGTCGGATCCTCGACGAGAAAGACGCGGTAGTTGCGTTCACGGAAGAGCCATTGGCCGTCGACGCGCCGCAGTTTGTCGTCGTACGTTCCGATCAAGCGGCGCGTGCCCCCGCCTCTAAACTGCATGATCTCCAGGCAGTACGACCGGGCACGTGCGTCATCACCGGTGACCTCGATCGCGCCGACCTGCGCCATGAACGCCATCTTCGACAGGGCCTGCCAGATGCCGTCCCAATGGGCGCGCAACTCCGCTATGCCACGACATTCACCGCCTTCCCCGAGCCGGGCGCCGTCCTCGGTCCAGCACGCCAGGTAATCGTCGAGTGCGCTCCGACTGACAGCATCGCAATAACTGTCGATCCGCTCCCGGATCTTGAGAAGGTCTTCCGCCGGTCCACTGAACACCCGGAACTCCTTCGTTGCATGATCTATAGCCGGTCGCCGTCATCCGACCCCGCCACCGAATGAAGGATATGTTGTAGCGAATTACGACTAGGCAATAGCTTGCTACCGACAGCCCGTCGCGTGATCACTGCCAGCACGGCCTGATACCTCTGCTCGGCCACGCTCAACTCCCTCATCCAGGGAGTGTCACGGATCAACCGAAGTAGGTGTCACGCATCAGCCGAAACACTGTCACCCATCAGCCGAAGACGAAATGTCACACATCATCCGAGGTCATACACCTCTGAAGTAGGGCGGGCGGGGCTCGAACCCGCGACCAACGGATTATGAGTCCGCGGCTCTAACCAACTGAGCTACCGCCCCTAGCGATGTTCCGTAGGAAACCGTAGCCCAACGCGGGGTCGTCGTCCGCCGGGCATGCTCGAAGCCCGCCGCCCTCGAAAAAGGCGGCGGGCTCGACGGGGCATCACATCGGCGCCGGCTGGCCGGGCGCTTGCCGCGCGGCCTGATCCTTGAGCCTCGGGATCAAGTCCGGCGCGTAGACGTAGATAGCGGACTCGACCTCCCACTCGGCCTGCTTCTGGCTCATCGGCGTGGTCCTGGTGATCATGTTGACCAGCTCCTGGGCCTCGCCGAACTGGTTGGGGTTGGCCCGTACCTGGCTCGCGAACCAACGTCCCTCTGCCGCCTCGCTGCAATCGTTGAAGTCGGCGTTGTGCACCATCTTGTTCTGCGCCAGCAGCTTGATGTACTGGTCGTCGGCCGGGGACATGTTGCACGACGCCGACGCGTGCGGCGCTCCTAGCACAGCACCACCGAACATCGCTGCTCCCAGCGCAACCCCGGCGGCCCCCGCCGCCAACACCTGCTCGCGCGATCGTGTCATCCTCACTTCTCCGGACCCCCTCTTCGTAGAATTTGCTAACTGTCCTTTCGCGCTAAACGTCGGGTACCACCGTCGCCAAACGCGGCAAACGACGCGTTCGTCGAACAATCAATGAACAGCAGTTAGCCAAAACCTCGGTGAGCTGAAGGTTTTGCGCGGCGGAGAACGCTCGTGCGATCGATGACTACCGCCGATCGGCAATCACATGCAGTGCGTAACTCACCGATACGGGTGGTGTCGGTGATTTTAAATTGAGTTAGCTGGTGAAGCCCGGGGCGCTACTCTTTGGGCCAGTCCGCGTGCGCGGCCTGATCCTTGATCTTGGGGATCATGTCGGGTGCATAAACGTAGATGGCCGACTCGACCTCCCACTCGGCCTGCGCTTGGTTCATCGAGGTCGTGTTCGTGATCATGTTGACCAACTCTTGCGCCTCCCCAAAGGGATTGGGGTGGTTGCGCACCTGGTCGGCGAACCACCGCCCTTCGGCGGCCTCGGTGCAGTCACTGAAGTCGGCGTTGTGCACCATCTTGTTCTGAGCGAGCAACTGGATGTACTGGTCGTCCTTCGGACTCAGATTGCAGGACGCCGACGCTTGCGGTGCCGACAGCACAGCCCCGCCAAGCATCGAGGCCCCCAGCGTGACGCCGGCAGCCCAGACCGATGACGCTCGCATGCGCGACCGCGAACGGGTGGTTGTCATTCCGGACCTCCCTCTGCGTGGGAGCGATCTCGCCCTCCGACGCAACCAAGCCTTCGTGTGGTGACTGCTAACCGAGATAACGGGCCACGGCTTGCAGTCACGCGGTCGATAGTCGTCAACTCAGGCGGCGCTGCCATCTGAGATCACCAGCACATATGAGTTCACATATGAGTTTTGGTGTCGGGACATAAATTTAGCCAGTAGCAGCGGCCCGAGTGGAGAACTTTTGTTTGCGCGGCCGTGTACGGATGGTTAACATTCGCTACTTCGCACCGGGCCTGCGTCCGTCGTCCGATCCACGCCAGCCGAGGCGGCATGCGCAAGCCAAAAGCTTTTTGAGCTGCGATTACGCACCTGGCGGCTGGGCGGCGGTCGACCGTGGCAGCCCAGGCGGGAGTCAGCTGAATACGGTCTGCCCGTCGGTCCCGAGCAGATAACGCTCGGTACCCTGCTCGACGCGGGGCGCATCGGCGCCCAAAGCGACGGCGACCTTATTGCTTGCATTCCGCATGATGTCAAAGGTGAGCTCGACGGCCTCGGCATCCGAGAACCGGGAGCGCACCTCGGCGGCATCGTCGACGGCGAGGTGCGCAGGGGTCCAAATTAACGCATCGGTGTAGCGCAGCGCTGCTTTGACGCGGTCGTCGAGCAACCGCGAGGCTTCGAAGCGACCGATCTCGTCGTAGAGCGTCTCCGAACCGCCGGCGTCCAGCGCCGTGCCCTCACGCAGCGACTTGCACAACCGACAGTTGTGCTGAGCTGCCCCGCGCAGCCGGACCATCTCGGAGGTGACCGGGTCGAGCGCGCGCATCCGGGCCACCGCGGGCAAGAAATCGTTGAACACCAGATTCGCCGGATTCGTGCTGTGATCCCACGCGACGCTGCCGTTCACCCAGCCCAAGTACTCCGAGCCGACGCCGAGAGCCTCCAGCCCCGCCCGCACTCGCGGGACGAAGTCGGCGATATACATAGACACCACCACGCCAAAGGCGCCGTCGCCCAACTGCTTCACCAGCCGGGACCGCTGCTCGCCGGTGATCGCGGAGACGTCGGCGCTGAACTGCTCGGCGAACTCGGCGACGACGACCTCGGTCTGCGATTCGGGCGCGCCGGCCTCGACGGGCGCCGGCAGCGGCGGCAGTGACAACGTCTGGGCACAGACCCGCCGAATCAGCGCCGCGATGCGCGCCTCCGGCGGGGAGCCCGGAAACAGGGCCACCAACCGCGCCAACTGATCTGTTTGGACCGAAACCGGAGCCGCCATTCGTCACACGCTAGAACGCCGCCGGCCGAGCGGCAATCGCCTACTGGGCCTGGCTCACCGACGACATATGGAAGTCCGGGATCCGCAGCGACGGCATGGCCGCCCGGGTGGCCCAGTCCGCCCACTCCCGGGGCAGGGTCTTCTCACTCGTCCCGGCCTCGGTGGCCCGCCGCAGCAGGTCCAGGGGACTCTCGTTGAAGCGGAAGTTGTTGACCGCGGCGGTCACCTCGCCGTCCTCGATCAGGTAGACACCGTCACGGGTCAGCCCGGTGAGCAACAGCGTGGTGGGGTCGACCTCGCGGATGTACCACAGCGTGGTCAGCAGCAGTCCGCGTTCCGTGGCCGCGATCATGTCGGCCAACTCGGCCGACCCGCCCGTCATCACCAGATTGTCGGCGGCGACCGCGACCTCGGCGTCGAATTTGGCGGCCGTCGCGCGCGGGTAGGCCAGCGCGTTGATCACGCCGTCGCGGATCCAATCCACCTGGCCGATCTCCATGCCGTTGTCGAACACCGACATCGTCTCCGACGAGCTGCTCACCGCGACGAACGGTGTGCACGCCAGACCCGGCGCCATCGGATCGGAGAACAGCGTCAGCGGTAACTCGGTGAGCCGCTCCCCCACCCGCGTCCCGCCGCCGGGCGCCGAAAAGGCGGTGCGGCCCTCTCGCGCACCGCGGCCGGCCATCGACCACGCCAGGTAAAGCATCATGTCGGCGACCGTGGACGGCGGCATGATCGTCTCGTACCGGCCCGCGGGCAGCTCCACGGTGCGCTCGGCCCAACCGAGGCGCATCGACAGCTCCTCGAGGAGCGAATCCATTGGCACGTCGACGAAGTCGGGCGTGCCGATACCCGCCCAGGCGCTTGCCTCGCCGCGTTTGCCGTTGATCTCCACCGCCCCGGCGGGCTGGGTGTAGCGTCGGCGCACCCCCGTCGACGACGCGAGGAACGTCGTCGAAACGCTGTGGTGCGCAAAGCCGTACAGCCGGTCGGCGCCTTCGAATCCGCGACTCAACGAGTCGGCGACATCGGCGAACACCAGGGGCCCGGTGCCGGGCACCGGCGCGTTCCAATCGGCGGGCACCCCGGTGTCGGCCAGCAGCGGCGCGGCATCGCCGGCTTCGGGCGCCGAGCGGGCCGCCTCCTGCGACGCCGCCACCAGCTCGGGGATCACCCGGGGATCGACCTCGGCCGACACCATCGTGCCGATGCGCGCGCCGGATCCTTGGCGGACAATCGAGATCACCGTGATGCTGCGGTTGACCGCAACCCCGTTGGTGGTCATCGAGTTGCCGGCCCATCGCAACGTGGCCTCCACCTTGTCGGTGACGAGCACCATGGTCTCGCTCGCGCCGCCGAGCTTGGCGGCCTCCTCGAGGACGAGGTTGACGACATGCTGCGCGCTGATCATCGGCGCCGCTCCTCAGCATCGCTTCGTTCTGCATCGTCGCCGGCGCGGATCATCGGCCGCCCTCGGTCCGGGTGTTGAGCACGTTGACGCCGCGGAACAGCGCCGACGGACAGCCGTGGCTGACCGGGGCGACCTGACCGGGCTGGGCCTTCCCACAGTTGAATGCGCCGCCGAGCCGCCACGTCGACGGGCCGCCCACGGCTTCCATCGAGTTCCAGAAATCGGTGGTGGTGGCCTGATAGGCCACGTCGCGCAGCTGGCCGTCCAGGCGGCCGTCGCGGATGCGGAAGAACCGCTGGCCGGTGAACTGAAAGTTGTAGCGCTGCATGTCGATTGACCACGACTTGTCGCCGATGATGTAGATGCCGTCCTGCACACGGCTGATGAGGTCGGCGGTGCTGACGTCCTCGCGCGCCGGCTGCAGCGACACGTTGGCCATCCGTTGGATCGGCACATGATGCGGCGAATCGGCATACGAGCAGCCGTTGGACCGCGGTTGTCCAAGTCTCGGAGCGAACACCCGATCGAGCTGATAGCCGACAAAGATGCCGTCACGCACCAGATCCCAGCTCTGCGCCGCCACGCCTTCGTCGTCGTAACCGATGGTCGCCAGGCCGTGGTCGACGGTGCGGTCGGCGGTCACGACCATCACCGGTGAGCCGTACCGCATGGTGCCGAGTTTGTCGGGCGTGGCGAACGACGTTCCGGCGTAGGCGGCCTCGTAGCCGATGGCCCGGTCGTATTCGGTTGCGTGCCCGATGGATTCGTGGATCGTCAGCCATAGGTTGGACGGGTCGATCACCAGGTCCGTGCGCCCCGCGATCACGCTGGGCGCCTTGACCTTCTCGGCGAGCAGCGACGGCAATTGCGCCAGCTCGTCCGTCCAGTTCCACACCTCGTCGCCGGCCAGCACTTCCCAGCCGCGCCCGGTCGGCGGCGCCAGCGTGCGCATCGAGTCGAAGCTGCCGGCCGCCGCGTCGACGGTCACCGCCTCCAGCGAGGGCTGCACCCGCACCCGCTGCTGGGTGATCGACGACCCGAACGTGTCGGCGTAAAACGACTGTTCCTTGACGGCCGTGAGGATGGCCGACACGTGGTCGACACCATCGGCACTGAGCAGCCGACCGGAGTAGTCCTCCAACACGTCGATCTTGTCGGCCACCGGGATGCTGAACGGGTCGGTCCGGTAATTCGAGACCCAGGTGGCGTCGGCGTACACCGGTTCAGGCGCCAGCTCGACGCGCTCGCGGTTCAGCGTCGCCAGGGTGGTGGCCACCTGCACGGCGTGCCGCGCGGTCTCGGCCGCGACCGACGGCGCCAGCTCCGCGTGCGAGGCGAATCCCCACGTGCCGTCGACGATCACCCGCACGGCCAACCCGAGCTCGCGGTTGACGACCGCCGTCTCCAGCTCACCATCGCGCAGCTGGATGATCTCGGACACGATGCGGTGAACCCGCAGGTCGGCGTAGCTGGCACCGGCCGCGGTGGCCGATGACAGCGCGGCATCGGCCAGCTCATGGCGGGGCAGGTTGAGGAAGTCGGCATCGATCCCCCGGTTCGGTGTCACCGTTCCACCGTAACGGCCGTTCACCCCAAACCCGGGCGCCGCCCGCTTTAATTACCTCCATGGCCAGCGGCGTCCGGAGGACACAGCCTCGCTCCACCGCGCTGGGCTATGCCCTGCTGGCGCCCAGCCTGTTCGGTGTGCTCGCCTTCTTGCTGCTGCCCATCCTCGTGGTGATCTGGTTGAGCCTGTACCGATGGGACCTGCTCGGGCCGCTGCACTATGTAGGCCTGTCGAACTGGCGGTCGGTGCTGACCGATCGCACCTTCGCCAACTCGCTGATCGTCACCGCCCTCTTCGTGGCGATCGTGGTTCCGGCGCAGACGGTGCTGGGTCTGCTGGCCGCGTCGATGTTGGCCCGCCAGCTTCCCGGCACCGGCCTGTTCCGCACCCTCTACGTGTTGCCCTGGATCTGCGCCCCGCTGGCGATCGCGGTGCTGTGGCGCTGGATTCTTGCTCCCACCGACGGCGCCGTCAGCACCCTGCTGGGCCACAGCATCGAGTGGCTGTCGGACCCCAGCTTCGCGCTGCCGCTCGTCTCGGCCGTCGTCGTATGGACGAACGTCGGATACGTCTCGCTGTCGTTCCTGGCGGGCTTGCTGGCCATCCCCGACGACATCCACGCGGCCGCGCGCACCGACGGCGCGACCGCCTGGCAACGGTTCTGGCGCATCACCCTGCCCATGCTGCGGCCGACCACGTTCTTCGTCCTCGTAACGGGGATCGTCAGCACCGCACAGGTTTTCGACATGGTCTACGCGCTGACCGGCGGCGGGCCCGGCGGCAGCACCGACCTGGTGGCCCACCGCATCTACGCCGAGGCGTTCGGCTCCGCGGCCATCGGGCGCGCGTCGGTGATGGCGGTGGTGTTGTTCGTCATCCTGATCGGCGTCACCATGGTGCAACACCTGTATTTCCGGCGGCGGATCAGCTATGACCTCACCTAGGCGGCTCGTCATCTACGCCGGGCTCATCCTCGGTGCGCTGATCACCTTGGCGCCGTTCGCTCTTGGCCTGCTCACCTCGTTCACCTCGGCGCACCAGTTCGCCACGGGCACGCCCCTGCAGCTGCCGCGGCCGTTCACGCTCGCCAACTACGCCGACCTGGGCGGAGCCGGATTCGGCCGGGCGGCCGCCGTGACCGCGTTGATGACCGCCGTGATCCTGCTGGGCCAGATGACCTTTTCGGTGCTGGCGGGATACGCGTTCGCGCGGTTGGACTTTCCCGGGCGCGACGCGCTGTTCTGGGTGTACATCGCGACGTTGATGGTGCCGGGGACGGTGACGGTGGTGCCGCTGTATCTGATGATGGCCCAACTCGGCCTGCGGAACACGTTCTGGGCGTTGGTGCTGCCCTTCATGTTCGGCTCGCCGTACGCGATCTTCCTGCTACGCGAGCACTTTCGCATCATCCCGAACGACTTGGTCAACGCCGCCCACCTGGACGGCGCCAACACGTTGGACGTCATCGTGCACGTGGTCATCCCGTCCAGCCGGCCGGTCCTGGCTGCTCTGACGTTGATCACGGTGGTTTCGCAGTGGAATAACTTCATGTGGCCGTTGGTGATCACCAGCGGGCACAAGTGGCGGGTGCTCACGGTGGCGACGGCCGACTTGCAATCGCGGTTCAACGCCCAGTGGACGTTGGTGATGGCGGCGACGACGGTCGCCATCGTCCCGTTGATCGCGCTGTTCGTGGTCTTCCAGCGTCACATCGTCGCTTCGATCGTCGTCTCGGGGCTCAAATGACCAGGCCGCGCATCGAGATTGCGGTCAGGGCTGTGATTTTCGGCGCCTTACGACCACCACGGCAATCTGGGCGCACATCATGAGCCGGCCTCGCGTGTCGACGCTGATGGCCGGGGCGCTCGCCCTGGTGGCTGTTCTGTTGGGCGCGACCGCGGTGTTGCTCGACTACTCCGGTCAGCCCCCGGGCGGCAAGGTCGTCGTGACGGTGCGGGTCTGGGCCGACCAGATCGCCGCGGCCTACCGGCAGTCCTTCGCGGCGTTCAACCGCGCGCATCCCGACATCGTGGTGCACACCAGCGTGGTGTCGTATTCGACGTACTTCGACACGCTGCGCACCGATGTCGCCGGCGGTAGCGCCGACGACATCTTCTGGCTCTCCAACGCTTACCTGGCCGCCTACGCCGACAGCGGCCGGCTGATGAACATCGGCGCCGCCCTCAAGCCAGGGTCCGCCTCGGCGTGGGATTCGGCGGTCGTCGACCAATTCACCCGCGGCGGCGTGCTGTGGGGTGTGCCGCAGCTGACCGATGCGGGGATCGCGCTGTACTACAACGCGGACCTGCTCGCCGCGGCCGGTGTCGAACCGGCCCAGCTGAGCGGTTTGCGGTGGAGCGCTGACGGCGGTGACACGTTGCGGCCCATGCTGGCCCGGCTCACGGTGGACGCGGACGGACACGCCGGAAACACAGCCGGTTTCGACGCCCGACGGGTTCGGCAGTGGGGCTACAACGCCGCCAACGACCCGCAGGGCATCTACCTCAACTACATCGGTTCGGCCGGCGGGATTTTCCAGCGCGGCGACCAGTTCGCGTTCGACAATCCGGGTGCGGTGCGGGCCTTCAGTTACCTGGTTGGCCTGATCAACGACGACCACGTCGCGCCGCCCGCCTCGGACACCAACGACAACGGGGACTTCTCCCGCAACCAGTTCCTGGCCGGCAGGATGGCGCTCTTCCAATCCGGCACCTACAACCTGGCGCCGGTGGCCCGCGATGCCCGCTTCCGCTGGGGCGTGACGATGATGCCGGCCGGCCCGGTGGGCCGGGTGAGCGTCACCAATGGCATTGCGGCGGCGGGCAATGCCGCGACGAAGCATCCCGAAGCGGTGCGTCAGGTCCTGACCTGGATGGGCAGCAAGGAGGGCAACGAGTTCCTCGGGCGCGAGGGCGCGGCCATCCCGGCGGTCCTGTTGGCCCAACCGGTTTACTTCGACTACTGGGCCGCCCGGGGTGTCGACGTCACGCCCTTCTTCGCCGTGCTCAACGGGCCGCGCATCGCGGCACCCGGCGGTGCGGGCTTCGCGGCCGGCAACGACGCCCTGCGGCCGTACTTCGATGAAATGTTCCTGGGCCGGGGCGATGTCGCGACCACCCTGGGCAAGGCCCAAGCGGCCGCCAACGCCGCGGCGCAGCGCTAGCCGGGCAGCACCAGCACCGGCACTGGGCTCTCCCGGATGATCTTGGCGCTGCGCGAACCGAGGAAGACCCGCCGGATGTCACCGCGCGGCCGGGTGCCCAGCGCGAGTATCTCGCCCTCCTGCCAATCCGCCTTCGCCAGTGCCTCTTTCCAGCTGCGTCCGGTAACCACCTGCAGCGCAACGTCTTCGCTCACGATCTGGTCGGTCTTGAGTTCCTCGAGGATGTCGCGCACCTGGGCGGCCCAGGCCGCCAGCACCTGATCCTCGACCTCGAGCCCGACCTCCGGGGGATACATCGTCTTGCCGCGAACGGCGAAGGTGATCACTCGCACCGGCACGCCGAATCGCTGTCCCAAGTCATAGCAGCGCTTCACCACGTCGACCGAGTCGGGGGTGGCCGAATAGGCACAGCTGAGCCGGGTCAACGTGCCTTGGTGCGAGCGGTAATTGCGCGGGCTGATCGCCACCGGCACGGGCGAGGCGTGCAGCAGCCAGTCGGCGGTCGAGCCGATCAGCACTTGCCCACGCCCGCCGCTGGGCAACGACCCCAGCACGAGCACGTCGGCGTCCACCTCGTGGACTATTTCGAGGAGTCCCCCGGATACCGATCCGTGCGCGCGGTGCAGGTACGTGACGTCTATCCCGTCGCCCACCGTTTCCATGAACCGGGCGGCCTCCTTCGCCGACTCCGCGGCCATGGTGTCGGCCCATAGTTCGTACTCGGCGTCGACGCGGGCGCGCGAGGGTGTCAGCCACGGCTTGGGCACGATGGTCGCCACGGTGAGCGAGGTGCCGCGGGTCCGCGCGATGCGCACGCCCAGATGCAGCCCGGAGAGCCCGACCTTGCCGGCCCGGTAGCCCACGACGACGGTCACAGCGCGTCCCGCTCGAGCGTTTCGGCGTTGAGCGCGCTGTGATGGCGGCCCCACACGAAGTAGAAGACTAACGCGAGCGCGATCCAGCCACCGAAGGCAATCCAGGTGTACCAATGCAGGCTCGCGAGGATGTATCCGCACGCCAACACCGAAAGGACGGGCGTGACGGGATAACCGGGCACCTTGAAGCCGCGCGGCAGGTCGGGCTCGCGCACGCGCAAGATGATCACTCCGGCGGAGACGACGACGAACGCGGTGAGCGTCCCGATGGACACCATGTCCGCGAGCTTGTCCAGCGGTATGAAGGCGGCCAGGGCGGAGGCCGCGACGCCGACGATCACCGTGTTGCCCACCGGCGTCATCGTGCGCGTGTTCACCCGCGCGAATCGGGTGGGCAGCAGGCCGTCGCGGCCCATCGCGAACAGGATCCGCGTCTGCCCGTACATGGTGACCAGGGTGACGGAGAAGATCGAAATCACCGCGCCCGCAGCCAGGATGGTGCCGGCCCAGCTGCCGCCCGTGACGTTGTCGAGGATGGTGGCCAGCCCGGCCTCCTGCTGCCCGGCGAAGTCCTGCCAGCGCTGGGTCCCCAGCGCGGCCACCGCGACCAACACGTACACGCTCGTCACGGTCACCAGAGCCGCAATCAGCGCGCGCGGCATGGTCTTTTGCGGGTCCTTCACCTCGTCAGCCGCGGTGGACACGGCGTCAAGCCCGATATAGGAGAAAAAGATGGTGCCGGCGGCCGAGCCGATTCCCGCAACGCCGAAGGGCGCGAAGTCGTGGAAATGGTGCGCGTCGAACGCCGTGAACGCCACGATCACGAAGATGATCAGCACGCCCAGCTTGACGAGCACCATGATCGTGTTGACCCTGGCCGATTCGCTGGCGCCTCGGATGAGCAGCAACGCGCACATCGCGATCAAGATGATCGCGGGCACGTTCACGTAGCCCGGCCTGGCATCCCACGGCGCGGCCGACAGCGCGTGCGGCAACTGGAAGCCGAAGACGTTGCCGAGCAGCTTGTTGAGGTAGCCGCTCCAGTTGACCGCGACGGCGGCGGTCGAGACTCCGTATTCGAGCAGCAGACAGGCCGCCACCCCCATCGCCACCACCTCGCCCAGGGTGGTGTACGCGTACGAGTACGACGACCCGGAAACCGGCACGGCCGAAGCCAATTCGGCGTAGCAGATCGCCGCGAGTCCGGCCGCGACCCCGGCGATGAGGAAGGAGAGGATCACTGCGGGGCCGGCTTCGGGCACGGCCTGGGACATGACGAAGAAGATGCCCGTCCCGACCGTCGAGCCGACCCCGAACATGGTCAGCTGGAAAGTGCCGATGCTCCGCTTGAGGTGGTCCGCGGCCCCGTACGCGACGGGCGTGCCGACAACCGGTCGGCGCCGCAGCATCTGCTCCTTCAGGCTGATCGACGTGGGTTGCAATTACCCCTCCTTGCTCGATCAGCTGATTATGGGCCAGCCTCCCGCAGCACAGAAGCGAACTGCTCGATCGCCCAGTCGATCTCCTGCTCGCCGATCACCAAAGGTGGCGCGAACCGCAACGTCGAGCCGTGCGTGTCCTTCACCAACACGCCCCGGTCGGCCAGTCGAAGGCTGATCTGCTTGCCCGTCCCGAGCCGCGGGTCGACGTCGACCCCGGCCCACAACCCCAGCCCGCGCACCTCCAGCAGGCCGTGACCCAGGAGTGCGCGCAGACGCGCGTGCAGGTGTGCCCCCAAAACCGCCGAACGGGCCTGGAATTCTCCGCGCCGCAGCATGGACACCACGGTGGTGCCGATGGCGGCGGCCAACGGGTTACCGCCGAAGGTGGAGCCGTGTTCACCGGGATGCAGCACGCCCAGGATCTCGCGGTCGGCGACCACCGCCGACAGCGGGACCACGCCGCCGCCCAGCGCCTTACCGAGCAGGTAGACGTCCGGCACCACGCCCCAGTGGTCGCAGGCGAAGGTGTGGCCCGTCCGCGCCAGGCCGGACTGGATCTCGTCGGCGATCATCAACACGTTGCGCTCGTTGCACACGGCGCGAACGGCGGGCAGGTAGTCGTCGGGCGGAACGACGATGCCCGCCTCGCCCTGAATCGGTTCCAGCAGCACGGCGACCGTGTCGTCGTCGATCGCACACGCCAGCGCGTCGGCGTCGCCGAAGGGCACCGAGCGGAACCCCGGCGTGAGCGGCCCGAAACCGTCCCGCGCCGTGGGATCCGAGGAGAAGCTGACGATGCTGATCGTGCGACCGTGAAAGTTGTTGTCGGCCACGATGATGTTTGCACGACCGTCGGGGACGCCCTTGACGTCGGCGCCCCACTTGCGGGCGATCTTGAGACCGCTCTCCACGGCTTCGGCGCCCGAGTTCATCGGCAGCACCAGGTCCTTGCCGCACAGCCGGGCCAAAGCGGCGCAGAACGGGCCAAGGGTGTCGGAATGGAAAGCGCGGCTCACCAGCGTGACCGTGTCGAGCTGGGCGTGGGCCGCTGCCGTGATCTCCGGGTTGCGATGGCCGAAGTTCACCGCCGAGTAGGCGGCCAGACAGTCCAGGTAACGCCGACCCTCCACGTCGGTGATCCATGCGCCCTCCGCGCTGGCGGCCACCACCGGCAAAGGCGAATAGTTGTGCGCCGCATGGCGTTCGACCAGCTCGATGGCGGCATCGGTTTCGGTCGGAGTCGGGGCGTCGAGGATCGTCATGGAAAGACCTCCAATGTGCAGCACTTGACCGAACCGCCTCCCTTGAGGAGCTCAGAGAGGTCGACGCCGACGGGCTCGAAGCCCGCGGCACGGAGTTGCGCGGCGAATCCGGTTGCCGCCGCGGGCAAGACGACGCGCCGTCCGTCAGACACGACGTTGAGGCCGAGGACGAACGCGTCGGCGCTTCCCACCACGATCGCGTCGGGGAACAACGCCTGCAGTTGATCCTGGGCGGCGGCGCTGAACGCCGGCGGGTAGAACGCGATCGTGCGGTCGTCGAGCACGGCCAGCGCGGTGTCGAGATGGTAGAAACGCGGATCCACCAATTCGAGTGAGACGACGGGCAGGCGAAGCGCCGCGGAGATTTCCGGATGCGCGCGCCGGTCGGTGCGAAATCCGTAGCCCGCCAACACCGTTTGCCCGACCATCAGCAGGTCGCCCTGCCCCTCGTTGACATGACGGGTGGACACCGGCCGGTACCCGATGGATGACATCCAGTCGGCATAGGCGCGCGATTCACCGGCGCGCTGCGCGAATCGAAACTTCGCGACGATCGCGACGTCGCCGGCGATGAATCCGCCGTTGGCGGCGTACACCATGTCCGGCAGCCCGGCCGCGGGCTCGATCACGTCCACCCGGTGGCCCAGCCGGCGGTAGGTCGCGCGCAACGCCTCCCATTGCGCGTGCGCGAGCCCGACGTCGACCGGCGTCGAGGTGTCCATCCACGGATTGATCGCGTACTCGACCGCGAAGAAGGTCGGCGGCGTCATCGCGTAGCGGCGGGCGGTTGGCGTTCGAATGTGCCCCGGTCGCGCCGGGGAGGGCGCGGGCGCCGCGACGTACTGTTCCGTCATAAATCAACGGTATTGGCGCCTCGGTACACAATCAAACGCTAGCTGTTGCGTGTCTATGCGCGGTTTATTGCGTTAGACTGCTGCTGGCATCGATTTGTTGCGCACGACCGAAACGGAGGGCGATGGAGCGCCTCGACGAGACCGACTCCCGCATCCTGACCGAACTGACCGAGCATGCGCGGGCCACGTTCGCCGAAATCGGCGAGAAGGTGAATCTGTCTGCGCCCGCGGTCAAGCGCCGGGTCGACCGGATGCTGGACACCGGCGTCATCAAGGGCTTCACCACGGTCGTCGACCGCAACGCACTCGGCTGGAACACCGAGGCCTACGTGCAGGTCTTCTGCCACGGCACGATCGCGCCCGACCGGCTGCGCGCCGCCTGGGTCGACATCCCCGAGGTGGCCAGCGCGGCGACGGTGACCGGCACGTCGGATGCGATCCTGCACGTGCTGGCGCGCGACATGCGGCACCTGGAAGCCGCCCTCGAGCGCATCCGGTCGAGCGCGGACATCGAGAGAAGCGAGAGCATCGTGGTGTTGTCGAATCTCATCGACAGGCTGCGCA
>NZ_LZJJ01000006.1:0-25456 GCF_001667625.1 Mycobacterium sp. E1715 | reverse complement strand
GGCGAGCACCAGGGCGGAGACCATGACGGCGACCACGCCGCTGCAGTCCATGCTCTGCGCCAGCAGGAACGCCGCGAGCGCCGGGTCAGCTGGCGGCAGCGCTTCGTCACGGCCTGGGCCGGGTTCCGCGGCGCCGTGTCGCTGGCGGCGGCGCTGGCCGTGCCGACGACCACCCTCAGCGGCGCGCCCTTCCCCGACCGCAGCCTGCTCATCTTCATCGTGGTCGTCGTGATCCTGACCACCGTCCTGGTTCAAGGGACCACGCTGCCCGCCGTGGTCCGCTGGGCGAAGATGCCCGACGACGTCGCGTACGTCGAAGAATTGGAGCTGGCGCGAACCCGGGGGGTCCAGGCGGCGCTCACCGCGCTGCCCACCGTCGCCGACGAGGTCGGCATCAGCGACGACCTGCGTCGTCGGCTGCAGAAGGAATACGAGGAAAGGGCCGCGCTCGCCCTGGCCACCGAAGGCGGCTCGACTAACAACCGCCTGGTCAAGAAGAAGGAGCTGGTCCGGCGGGTGCGGCTCGGCGTGCTCGAACGGAAGCGACGCGAGATCACCGCGCTGCGCAACCAGAACCTCATCGACGACATCGTGCTGCGCGAACTGCAGAACGAGATGGACCTCGAGGAAGTGCAACTGCTCGACGAGGCGGACGAGGCTTAAGCCCGTCGGTCGTCGACCGTACAGTCGGCCCCATGTTGCACACGGTGGCGATCCGCGGCTACCGCTCGCTGCGCGAGGTGATCCTGCCGCTGGGGCGGCTGTCGGTGGTCACCGGCGCCAACGGCGCAGGCAAGTCGTCGTTGTACCGCGCGCTGCGGCTGCTGGCCGACTGCGGCCGCGGGGAGGTGATCGCCTCGCTCGCCCGCGAGGGCGGGCTGCAGTCCGCGCTGTGGGCCGGACCCGAGGAGCTCAAGGGCGCCCGCCGGACGGGCAAGGCCCAGGGCACCGTCCGCACCCGGCCCGTATCCCTCGAATTAGGCTTCGCCTCAGACGATTTCGGCTATCTGGTGGACCTCGGCATCCCGCAGATGGCGGGAATCAAGTCGGCGTTCGGCCGCGATCCCGAGATCAAGCGGGAAGCGTTGTTCGCCGGACCGGTGCTGCGCGCCAGTGCGACGCTGGTACGCCGCACCCGCGACTTCGCCGAGATGAGCGCGGAGTCCGGCCGCGGATTCGACGAGCTGTCCCGCTCGTTGCCGTCGTACCGCAGCGTGCTGGCCGAATATGCCCACCCGCACGCGCTTCCCGAACTCGCGGCCGTGCGCGAACGGCTGCGCGGCTGGCGGTTCTACGACGGCTTCCGCGTCGACGCCGGGGCGCCGGCGCGACACCCGCAGGTCGGCACGCGCACCCCGGTGCTCTCCGATGACGGCAGCGATCTGGCCGCCGCGATCCAGACGATCATCGAGACGGGCTTCGACGACCTGAGCCGCGCCGTCGCCGACGCGTTCGACGGGGCCACGGTGTCGGTCGCCGTTCACGACGGGCTGTTCGACCTGCAGCTGCGGCAGCGCGGCATGCTGCGCCCGCTGCGTTCGGCCGAATTATCCGACGGCACACTGCGATTCCTGCTCTGGGCCGCCGCGCTGTCCAGCCCGCATGCGCCGTCGCTGATGGTGCTCAACGAACCGGAGACCTCGCTGCATCCCGACCTGGTGCGTCCGCTCGCGGGGCTGATCCGCACCGCCGCCACGCGCACGCAGGTCCTGGTGGTCACCCATTCCCGCGCGCTGCTCGAATTCCTGGACACCGTCCCGGTGGCCGACGCCGACGGGGACGACCGAGCCGTCGAGATCGAGCTGTACAAGGAGTGGGGCGAGACGCGGGTCGCCGGCCAGGGCCTGCTGACCACGCCGCCGTGGGACTGGGGCAAGCGCTAACGGCCGAAACGCCCCCGCCCCCGATCGAGTGTGCTCCTATGGCGGCGTCGCACGGCGTGTCGCCGCCCTGGGCGCACCCTCAATGTGCTGAGCGCACACTCGAATCCGTGGCGGGCTGAAAATGGGTGATCGCGGGTGCGACCCACTGGCGCAGGTAGTTGCGCAACTCGTCACCGGACCGCGGCGGTCGTCCGGGATCGACGATGAACGATTGCAGAACCCGAAGCATGAATTCGACCAGGCCGTCGCGCCTGTCCTCGGTGATGCCGACGCTGTTCCAGTCCACGTTGAAGCGGTCGATGATCGAGCGCCCCAGCGAGAGCGCGACATCGGAGGTCACGCTCGCCGAGTAAGACGCCGCCTTCTCGGAGGTCAACAGCAGCCCCAGGTATTGGTCCTGGGGAAGCAATTCCAACGTGTGAGCGATACCCTCGACCACCGCCTCGGCGGGGTCGTGAATGGCTTCCAGGTGGGCCGCCAGCCGGTCCAGGGACGGACCCGCTTCCGACAACGCCGTCGCCACCAGCAACGCATCGGTGCTCGGGAAATAGCGGTACACGGTTTGGCGGGTGACCCCGAGATCGCGCGCGACATCGCTGATTTTGATGTCCGCGCCCGACTGCTGTATCGCGCGGCTCGCCGCGGCGATGATTCGCGCAATGGCTTCCTCGTCGCTCGACGGCAATGCGCCGGCCCAGCCGTGTCTGCGCATCTACGGTGCCCTCACGCTCAATATGGTCGCACGAGAACTCAGCCCAGCGCGACGCCAATCTCCTGCGCGAACACCTTGATCATGTGTTGCACGCCGATCTCGTTGCGGCCGATGATCATATGGTCGTGTTGGCCCTGGCGCACGCCCTCGCCGCACTGCGGCAGCATCGCGAAGTCCTCGTCGCGCACCGCCGCGTGCACCGCGTCGTAGATCATGTCGTAGCCGCTGCGCTGGTCGTCGCTCGTGGCCGGGATGCGCGCCAGCCAGCTGTGTCGAACGGTGCAGCGGGTCGGGGCCCCGGCCGGCAGAATGTCGATGACCTCCACACCGACGTTGCTGTTGGCCAGGATCAGGTTTGGGTAGATCCAATAGATCAGTCCCATGTTGTCCCGCACGTCCCACGAACCGTTCGGATCGGCATCGAGGTTGACGATCCAGTTGAACGGAAACCCGAGCCGGTGGTGCTTGCCGTACTCGTCGTAGATCGCGACGTTGGGCAGCGCGTTTTGCCCAATCAGGCTCTCGCCGTGGACAAACGGAAAGTGGTAGCCCTCCGCGAACGCCTCCAACGCCCCCTTCCAGGACACCTCGGAGGTGAATTCGCGATGCGCGTGATACCCGAATGATCCGTAGTCGAGTTCGGCCAGCTGTGAAGCCACCGGTCCCAGATGCGCGTCGACGTCGATGGACGCGTCGGCGCTGAGCACCGCCCAGATGAAGCCGTAGGCCTCCTGGCTCGGCAACTCCACCAGGCCATAATCGCCGGTGTCCATGCCGGTGAAGCCGGATTTGCCTGGGATGCTGAACAATTCGCCCGTGTTCTGGTAGGTCCACGCGTGATAGGGGCAGGTGAAACGAGAGGCGTTGCCCGCGCCGCAGGCCGGCATCGCGCCGCGGTGGCGGCAATAGTTGAGGAACACGCGGCTGACCCCGGCGCGGTCGCGGGTCACCAATAACGAAGTGCCCAGCACCGAGCGGACTTCGAAGTCGTTGGGGCCGGGGATCTGCACGCTGGGCAAGATCGCCAGCGGGGTCCGCCGCAGGATCTGCGACTCCTCGAAGTCGGTGACTTTGCCGTCGCGGTAGTAATGCAGCGGCACCCGCAGCACTTCCGCGGCCAGGTCGGTCGTCTTGGTCAGCACCAGCCGCAAGGCGCGCCGTGTCAGGTCTTCGCTGAGCTCCGCCGGGCGCACGCTCTCGATCGTCACAACTGGGGACCATACACCAGAGCGATCATGGATGGTCAACCCACGCGTAGAGGTCGCAACGCACCGCGACCCGTGCTTGGCTGGATGGATGGCCCCCACGAATCGCGGTGATGCCGTGCGCAGCGCGCAGCGGGTCGTCGACGTCCTGTCGGCCCAGGGCGTGCAGTTCGTCTTCGGTGTGCCGGGCGCGAAGATCGACGCCGTCTACGACGCGCTGCTCGACTCCGGCCCTCGGCTGGTGGTGTGCCGCCACGAACAGAACGCCGCCTTCATGGCCGGGGCCATCGGTCGCCTCACCGGCATCCCGGGCGTGGTGCTGGTGACGTCCGGCCCCGGCACCACCAACCTGGCCACGGGGCTGTTGACCGCCAACACCGAACAGGACCCGGTGGTGGCGCTGTGCGGCGCGGTGCGCCGCGTGGATCGCCTCAAGCGCACGCATCAGTCCATGGACGCGGCCGCCATGCTCAGGACGGTCACCAAGTTCACCGGCGAGGTCAACGACCCCGACAACGCCGCCGAGGCCACCATCGGCGCGTTTCGCGCCGCGCTCGGCGAACCGCGCGGCGCGGCCGCGGTCGTTCTCCCGGCCGATGTGTTGGCCGCTCCGACGACGGCGAGCATCCCGGGCCGGCAGCCGATTCCCCAATTGGCCGCCGCCCCCGCCGCGTCCATCGCCGAGGCGAGCGAGCTGATCCGCGCCGCGCGCCGCCCCGCGTTGCTGGTCGGCATGCGCGGCGCCGACCCCGACACCTGCCTGGCGCTGCGCGCCCTGATCGCCACGACCGGGCTGCCGGTTGTCGAGACCTTCCAGGCCGCGGGCGTGATCTCCCGCGCGTTGGAGGACAACTTCTTGGGCCGGGTGGGCCTGTTCCGCAACCAGCCCGGCGACGTCGTCCTGGCCCACGCCGACGTCCTGGTCACGGTCGGATACGACTCGGTCGAATACGACCCGGTGCTGTGGAACGACGACGCCGCGCGCACCGTCGTGCACATCGACTCGGTCCCCGCCGACATCGACAACCACTACCAGCCGGCCACGGAGTTGCTCGGCAATATCGCGGCGACGCTCACCTCGCTGACCGACAAGCTGGCCGGCCTGACCCTGACGGACACCTATCAGCGCGAGATCGCCACGCAGCGAAAGGCGTTGAGCGACATCGACACCGCGGCGGGCGGCACCGAGCCCGAGGGCCCCGGCCTCAACCCCGTCGCCGTCATGCTGCGGCTGCGGGAGGAACTCGACGACACCGCCACCGTCACCTGCGACGTCGGCTCCGTCTACATCTACCTGGCCCGTCATTTTCGCGTGTACGAGCCGCGGCGTCTGCTCTTCTCCAACGGTCAACAGACCCTCGGCGTCGCGCTGCCATGGGCCATGGCCGCCTGCCTGGTGCGGCCCGGAACTCCGGTCGTGTCCGTCTCCGGCGACGGCGGATTCCTGTTCTCGGCGCAGGAACTCGCGACCGCGGCCCATCTCGGGCTCACCTTCACCCACATCGTGTTCCGGGACAACGCCTATGACATGGTCGGCTTCCAGGAAGTCTTGAAGTACGGCCGCAAATCCGGTGTGCAACTGGGTGATTACGACCTCGTCTCCTACGCGGCGGCCTTCGGCGCCCGCGGCCACCGGGTTACCACGCTGGACGAATTCACCGCGACCCTGCGCCAGGCGCTCGCCGAGGACGGCCCCTCTCTGATCGACGTTCCCGTCGACTACAGCCACAACACCGATCTCGCCGCCCAGCTGCACGACGACCCCTTCGAATAAGGATCATGGACACACATTCGGGTGCCTACGAGCGTTTCCGCCACTGGGCGACAACGCTTCTCACACACCAACGCGCCGACGACGCCGAGGTCTATCAGTTCTCGACGATCGGTGCCCTGCTGGAGGGTGTCTACGACGGCGACGTCACCGTCGCCGAGATCCTGCGCCACGGCGACTTCGGGCTGGGCACCTTCAATCACCTCGACGGCGAAATGGTCATCCTCGACGGCGTCTGCTACCGATTGCGCGCCGACGGAACCGCCGGCCGGGCCGCGCCGACCGATCGCAGCCCGTTCGCGGCGATCACCCGGTTTCACACCGATTTCGAGATCCCGATCCGGACCCGCACCGGGCGCACGGAGGTGATCGCCGCCATCGACCGCCGGATCGCCAGCGCCAACCTGATCTACGCCGTCCGGATCACCGGGCAGTTCGCCGAGCTGCACACCCGCACGGTGATGGCGCAGCAGCCGCCCTACCCGCCGCTGACCCAAGCCACCGAGGAGCAGGCCGAGAAGGTGTTCACGGACGTGCCGGGCACGGTGGTCGGGTTCCGCACCCCCGACTTCGAGCAGGGGATCTCGGTCGCCGGCTATCACCTGCACTTCCTCAACGGTGACCGCACCGGCGGCGGGCACATCCTCGATTTCACGCTCGAGCATGGGGACGTCGCGGTCAGCGGGGCGTCGCAACTGCATCTGAGCCTGCCCACCTCCGGTGACTTCCTCGGCGCCCGGCTGTCCGGCACCGACATCGCCGAGCGGATCAACAAAGCCGAAGGCCCCAAAGGGGGCTCACAGTAGCCGCTACGCCGGAATTCATGGACTGTTCAGGCCAGCGTCAAGTCCACATTGTTGAGTGCACACGCGCACCGCGTGTCCTCACGTTATGCGTGTTGTACAGGTCGCCAACTTCTACGGCCCTCGCTCCGGCGGCCTTCGCACGGCGGTCGATCGGTTGGGCGCCGAATATTGCGCCGGCGGCCACGAGGTCTTCCTGATCGTTCCCGGCCAGCGCGCCGGACGCAGCCAGCTGCGCACCGGTGTGGTCCGAATCACTTTGCCCGCTCGGCTGATTCCGCTCACCGGCGGCTACCGCGCCGTGATGCCCGGGCCGGTCAAGGCTCTCCTGGAGGCCCTGCGGCCCGACGCGTTAGAGGTGTCCGACCGGCTCACGCTGCGGTCACTGGGCCGATGGGGCCGCGACCACGGTGCCACGACGGTGATGATCTCCCACGAGCGGCTGGATCGCCTTGTGGGACAGATACTTCCGCATCGCGCGGCGGTGAAGTTCGCCGATCTGGCCAACGCGCGCACCGCCGCCGATTACGACGCCGTGGTGTGCACCACCGGTTTCGCGCGTGAGGAATTCGACCGCATCGGCGCGACGAACACCGTGACCGTCCCGTTGGGCGTGGACCTGCAGACCTTCCACCCGCGCCGGCACTCGTACCTGCTGCGGCGCCGCTGGGCCGCGCCGACCCAGCTGCTGCTCGTCCACTGCGGTCGGCTGTCGGTGGAAAAGCGCGTCGACCGCAGCATCGACACCGTCGGCGAGTTGCGCCACGCCGGGGTCGATGCCCGACTCGTCGTCGTGGGTGAGGGTCCGTTGCGGGCCAGGCTGGAACGCCAGGCCGCGCGGCTGCCGGTGGACTTCACCGGTTTCGTCTCCGATCGGCACACGGTGGCCGGGCTGCTGGCGTCCGCCGACGTGACGCTGGCTCCCGGGCCGCACGAGACGTTCGGGCTGGCCGCGCTGGAGTCGCTGGCCTGCGGGACGCCGGCCGTCGTCTCGCGCACCTCGGCGCTCACCGAGATCATCACCGCGGACAGCGGCGCCTCGGCGGACAACCACCCGGCCGCCATCGCGCGGGCGGTCAGGGCGGTCACCAGCCGCCCGGAGCACCACCGCCGCGTCTCGGCTCGACGCCGCGCCGAGGACTTCACCTGGCATCGGGCGGCGACGGGCATGCTGGCGTCGTTGGGGGCGCCGACGCTCGACGACCCCGGCGACGCCGAACACACCGCGTAGCTAATAGGTTCTCGGCAGCGCGGCAACCAGCGCTTCGACCTGTGTTCGCGCGAGCGTGGTGACGCTTCCGTCGGGCAGCCCGAGGATGCGGTCGATGGCCAGGCCGTGCAGTCTGAATCGTTTTGTCATGCTGTCGATCGCACGCTCCCGGGCGGTTTCGTCGGGCGCCTGCAACACCGCGACGATGGTGGAATTCGTGCGCGCGGCAAGGCCGTAGATCATGTCGGCGACGCCCTCGGGATCGAAGGTGTCGAAGACACCGTCGGCGACCCCCTCCTCGATCAGGCGCGTCAGAAGGGGCAGGACCAGCGCTTCGTCGACCGCTGTTATCCGTGCGTAGAGGTGGGCGTTGTCCGGTCGCAGCAATGACGCCATCGCGGCCAGCTGCTCCGACACATTCATCTGCATCTTGACGTCAAACCCGGCCCGCAGCAAAGCGTTCAGCCGATCCAGCGCGTCGCCGCCACACCCGGCGACCGCATCCTCGACCCCGGCGAACGCGGCCCGCGCGCTGCGCTCGGCCAAGGCCGCGATCAACGCGTCCTTCGATGGAAACCAATGGTAGAAGGCACCTTTGGAGACGCCCGCGTCGGCGATCAGATCGTTTAGGCTGACGTTGTCATATCCGTCACGCAGAAACAGCACCGCCGCCCGATCGAGCAGATCCGCGCGACGGACGTCGGGATGCTTAACTACCCGAGGCACTCTCGGGCTTCCAGCCGACGTACGTCAGGTATAGCCCGACGGAGGCGAGGAAGATGAACAACACCCATAGCGCCGCAGTCGCGCCCGAACTGTAGATGGCGTTGCCGGCCGCGTCGTAGGCCCGCGGCAGCGTCAGCAACAGCAGACCACGGATGAAGAAGAACCAGCCCACGGCCGACACGACGATCGCCGCCAGACCGCGCCAATATTGGTGAAAGGCAATGATGAAAATGCCGCCCATCAACAGGATGGCTCCATACAGCCACGGCCACATGGGATTTGCCTTGAACTCGGTGAATAGTTCCTGCATGTATGAACCGCGGATTGCGATCGTGGTCGGCACGATCGACATGTAGGGGCCCAACACGCGGGCGAACATGCGGGTCCGGGTCTGCGATTGCTCGGATGCGCTCATTGCGCCACCTCCCTGGCTTGCACCGAGAATAACCGACCGGTGGTCGGTATGCCAGACCAACGGTCGGTCGGATTCTTCAGAAGTCGGAGGCCGCCCACGATCCGGGCGGGTAAGGCGGAACCGCGCCGGTGAAGGCACCGTCGGTGAGCCTGCACAGAGTGTCGGAAATCGTTCCGGCGTCGGCCAATACCTGCGGATCGCCGCCCGGCACCACGCGCGCGACCACCGCCTGCCAGGAGTATCCGACGCCGCCGTGCTCGTACCAGACGAACCAGTCCGCACCGTGACTGCCGGCGCGGATCAGCCGGCGGAACGGCAAGGTCGGATCGCTGACCGAGTCCGTCGCGTTGAAGGGCGCGCCGACGTCGGCGATGGGCGGTAGGAGCTTGAGCAGTTCCGGGGGCAGCTGGGACACATGCTGCACCTCCTGCACGGGTGTCGTCAGGGCGCAGTGAGTGTTCGGGATCGCCTGCGCGGGCGTGGCCGTCAGCAGCGCCGACGCGAGCGCAAGGCACCCGGTGACTTGGTAACTGATGCGCGCCATGACATTGCTCCATCTGCGGTCCTACTGAGCAGGACGCTACGCCACCGCTTTGCTGAGCGAGGCCGCTAGGCTGAATCGGTGGAACCGCGGGACCAGGTTTTGATCACGGCCACCGAGTTGGCCGGCCTCATCGAGTCGGGCGCCCCGGTGGCCATCGTCGACGTGCGCTGGCGGCTCGACGAGCCCGACGGACGGCCCGCCTATCTGGAGGGACACCTACCAGGCGCGGTGTATGCGTCCCTCGAGGACGAGCTCAGCGACCACTCGGTCGCCGGTCGCGGCCGCCACCCGCTGCCGTCGGGCAGCAATTTGCAGGCAGCGGCGCGCCGCTGGGGTGTCCGGCAGGACTCGCCGGTGGTGGTCTACGACGACTGGAATCGCGCCGGTTCGGCGCGCGCGTGGTGGGTGTTGACGGCGGCCGGCCTGCCGGACGTCCGCATCCTGGACGGCGGCCTGGCCGCCTGGCGAGCGTCGGGTCGGAGCCTCGAAACCGGGCCCGTCACACCGCAACCCGGGAATGTGACTGTGCCGCATGACGATCTGCGCGCCGGGAACCGACCGTCCCTGACCGCCGAGCAAGCGGGCGCCGGTGTCGTGACGTTGCTCGACGCGCGGGCGCCCGAACGCTTCCGCGGTGAGGTCGAACCGCTGGACCCCGCGGCCGGGCACATCCCCGGCGCCTTGAACCTGCCGAGCACGGCCCTCCTCGCCGCCGACGGCACGTTCATCGCCGGTGATGCACTCACCCAGCTGCTCGCTGAGCGCGGAATCCGTGACGGTGCGTTGGGCGCCTACTGCGGTTCGGGCGTGACGGCCAGCGTCACGGTCGCGGCGCTGGCGGCGGTGGGCTTGAACGCGGCGCTGTTTCCCGGGTCGTGGTCCGAGTGGTGTTCGGATCCGGGGCGCGCGGTGGCGGTCGGCCCCGCCTGAGGGTCAGGCGCCGCCCCAACTTTGCAGGAAGGCGGCGGTCACCCGGGCGGCGTTGTCGGCCGCGATCCGCTTGTAGCAGAAGAACTGAAACGGAAAGCCCGGCAGGTGAAGCGGGTCACCCGGCCCATCCGTGATGCCGCGGATGCCGAGGAACGGGACACCGTGCTCGTCGGCCACCGTTTGGGCGGCCGCGGTCTCCATGTCGGTCGCGTCGAAGGCCGGGTCCGCCGCCGACACGATGTTGAGGTTGCTGATCAGGGCGCTTCGCACCCACCGTCCCGCCGCCGGGCGGAAGTTGCCGGTGTATCGGTATGACCGGTCGGGCGCGCTGCGCGGTTGGCAGCCAAAAACGTCCCCGCCGTTCGGGATGCAGGGGAACGCCACGCCGTTGTTGTTGTCCCAGCTGTATCCGTCGCCGCCGACCACGACTTGCGGCCGGCGCCGCAGATCGATCCGGCGGGCGACGCTTTCCAGTGCGACGCAGAGCGTTTCGGCCGTCGCCAGCATGGTGGGGTCGACGGGTCGAAACGTGTTGCCGTTGTCCAGTGTCCAGCGCGCCGGTATGGCCACATCCGCGATTTTGGTCCGCGCCGCCCCGCCGGCGACGCCCGAAAACACCACCGCGCCAATCGCGAATCGGGTCAAGGCGGCCTCGGTCGTGTCGGCGGCGTTCACCAGGCCGATGCCGGTCATCGCCACGATCACTTTTCGGCCCGCGATCGAGCCGAGGTAGAAATGCCTGCGGTCGACGATCGCCACCGGATCGGGATCGAGCGTGGTGTGCGACAGCACCGCGTCGGCTTCCGCCGGAAAGGCCGACAGCACCAGCATGCGTCTTTCGCCATCTACACCCACCGCACCAGTAAACGCCACCAGACCTCGTGGCTTCGCCGATTCCGGTCCGCCATGGCCACGTCAGCGGCTAGTCTCAGCGGCACTGCAGCCAAACCGGGGGGCGCGGCCCGACGAGGAGTCACGCTCATGCTCGAAGTGATCGAGAGAAGGCCGGGCGGCGAATCCCACAAGCCGCCGGTGCTGTTCGTGCACGGCGCCTGGCATGGCGCCTGGTGTTGGGACGAGCATTTCCTGGAGTTCTTCGCGGACAAGGGCCACCGAGCGCTGGCCGTCAGCCTGCGCGGTCACGGAAAGAGCCCGGCGCCCAAATCGATGCGGCTCTGCTCGATCGCCGACTTCGTTGCCGACGTCGCCGCCGTCGCCGACGGCCTGCCCGAACGGCCGGTGGTGGTCGGCCACTCGCTGGGCGGCTTCGTGGTGCAGAAGTATCTGGAATCGCACGACGCGGCCGCCGCCGTGCTGCTCGCCTCCGCGCCCCCGAGCGGCATCCTGGGATTCTTGGCCCGCCGATTGAAGCGACACCCGTGGTACACAGCCAGCGGCCTGGCGATGACCAAGTCGCTGCGGGGTGTCGGCGCCACACCGGAATTGGCCCGCGAAACCTTCTTCTCCCGGTCGCATTCCGAAGCCGACGTGGCGCGCTATACCGAAAAACTCTGCGAGGAGTACGCCCTGAAGATCGCGATCGACATGCTGTGGCACGACCTGCCCAGGCCGCGGCTGGTCACCACCCCACTGCTCGTGCTCGGGGCCCAGGACGACGTCTGCTTCACACCGCGGGAAGTGCGGGAAACGGCGGCCGCCTACCACACCGAGGCCGAAATCTTCCCTAAGATGAGCCACGACATGATGCTCGACCCAGGGTGGCTCGCCGTCGCCGAACGTATCCACGCGTGGCTCGAAACACGGGTGCCCGCACGATGACTGCGCGATGAGGGGCCGGCTCGACGGGAAGGTCGCGATCATCACCGGGGCGAGCACCGGCCTCGGACCCGTGCTCGGTTCGGTGTTCGTGCGGGAGGGCGCCCGGGTGCTGTTGGCCGCGCGGCGCGAAGAGCTCGTGCGCGAGGCCGCCCGCGCGGCCGGGCCCGGAGCCATCGCGATGCGCGCCGACGTCACCGACGAGCGTGCCGTCGCGGCCATGGTGGCGCGGGCCGTCGACGAATTCGGCCATGTCGACATCCTGTGCAACAACGCCGCCGCGCCCGGAGAGGACCGGTGGATCTGGGAGCAGACCCTGGACAACTGGAACGCCACGATCGCCATCGACGTCACCGCGGCGATGCTGTGCACCCGGGAAGTGCTCAACCAGTCGATGCTGGCGCGCCGTCGCGGCGTGATCCTCCACTTCTCCTCCACGGCAGGCTATTCCGGCGTCGTCCGCAAGAGCCACTACGTCACCGCCAAGGCGTCGCTGCGGGCCTTCACCAAGGCGGTGGCGCTGGAGGTTGGGCCACACGGCATCCGGTGCAATTGCATCGTCCCCGGGGCCATCGACACCGAGCTATGGCGTCGGTGGGTGCAACGCACCGCCGACGAGCAGGGGGTGGACGTCGCCGTCCAGCGCGCGAAGGCGCTCAAAGGGGTTGCGCTGCAGGATATCTCCACCACCGAGGATGTCGCCAACCTGGCGTTGTTCCTGGCCAGCGACGAAAGCCGCACCATCACCGGCCAATCGATCCCGGTCGATGCCGGAGGGTACATGCAGGGATGAGCCCACAACTCTCGGTGGCCACGCCCGTGGTGACCATGTTTCCCAAGGCCAGCGGCGACTGGGAGAAACACGCCTCCATCGAGGAGCTGGCCCGCATCGCCGAGACGGCGGATCGGCTCGGCTACCACCACCTGACCTGCAGCGAGCACATCGCGCTGCCCGCAGCCGAGATGGGCCGCCGCGGCGCCCGCTACTGGGATCCGCTGGCCACATTCGGCTACCTGGCCGCGTGCACCCGGCGAATCCGGTTGGCCACCAACGTCCTGGTGCTCGGGTACCACCATCCGCTCGAGATCGCCAAGCGTTACGGCACTTTGGACAAAGTCAGTGACGGCAGGCTCATCCTCGGCGTCGGAGTGGGCAGCCTCAAAGAAGAGTTCGACCTTCTCGGCGCGCCCTTTGACGACCGCGGGCCGCGCGGTGACGACGCCCTCAAGGCGCTGCGCGCGTCGCTGTCGGTCCCGGAACCCACCTACCGTGGCGAGTTCTATGCCTTCGACGGCGTGGTCGTGGACCCGTGCGCGGTGCAGCAGCATGTCCCGATCTGGGTGGGCGGCCGCACGTTGCGATCGCTGCGCCGCGCCGCGACGCTGGCCGACGGCTGGGCGCCCTTCAGCGTGGGACTGCCACAGGCGCGAGACTGGTTGGGCCGCATCGAGCTTCGTCCGGGATTCGAGATCGTCCTGCCCCCACCGGCACCGCTGGACCCGATCAACGAGCCGCAGCGCACCCGCGACGCCATCGGGGAAGCCGCCGCACACGGCGCCACGATCGTGCCCGCCGTCTTCCGGCACACCTCGCTGCAGCATTACCTGGACCAATTGCAGGCGCTCGCCGAGCTGCATGATCCCGGCGGCTCCGCGTGATACGCGTCCGGGCAGGCGTATTCAGCCTCACCGCCGCCGCGCCGGCCGACGACGACGGCAGCTACCTGCGTTGGCACCTGCTGGATCACATGCCGGAGCAGTATCAGCTACCCGGGATCGTGTACGGGTTGCGTTGGATCGCCGACGGCGACTACCCGCAGCACCGCCTGGCCGGAAACGGCCCCTTGGCCGAGATCGCCAACGCGGTGCACTACCTGGTCGGTGACCCCGTCGAGCAGACCTTTGACGACTTCGTCACGCTCGGCCGCGCGTTGCGCGAAAACGGCCGGTTCCCCGTCGTCCGGCCGTCGCTGCAAGTCGCCGGGCTGCGCCTGCTGCAGTGGCAATCTGCACCGCATGCGCTCATCTCCGCGGAGGTGGTGCCGTTTCGGCCGCACCGCGGCGTCGTCCTCATCGTCGAAGAACCCGTCGACGGGCGCCGCCCGGACGGCTGGCTGCAATGGCTGCACGCCGAGCACCATCCGGCGCTGCTCGCCACGCCGGGCACGGCCGGCGCGTGGACGTTCGGGTCGAGCACCGGCTGGAGCCACCTACCGCGAGGGTGGCGCACGGAGTTCCAGTACATCACCGTCGTCTACCTCGACGCCGACCCGCTGACCACCACCGCCGCATTGGCGCCCAGCATCGAGGACCGGTGGCGATCGGGTGCCGTGCGGCCCTCGTTCGCCGGACCGCTCCGCAGCATGGTCAATTGGGAAGCCTGGCGATAAACCCATCGGTTGACTGGTCGCCAGGGAAAAGAGACCTTCCCGCAATGAAGAGGCCCTATAGTCCTGGCTGCAAAGGAGGTGAGATGACGAATCGGTACGTCTACGTGGCCGCCGGAATCGCGCTGGCGGCCGGGATGTCCGGCTGTTCCGGCAAGGACAGCCATCCCGCACCGACCCCGAGTTCGACTCCCGCTGCGGTCACCACGACCGTCATGATCGACGGGAACAAGCACACGATGACCGCGCGGGTCGAATGCAGCAGTTCGGCGGCGCAACCGAACGCGTCTCCCCCGGAATCGGGGGATCTCACCACCCGGATCGGCGTGCACGACGACACGGCGTCGGTCTCGCTGGCCGTCTCGGACGAGAACCCGCCCATGGTCGACGGATTCGCGCTCTCGCTCACGCTGTCCGGCGGCCAGTACCAACTCCCCTATCAGGCCACCAAGTCGGCAACCCAGGTCCAGGCGACCAAGCAGGGCAAGAGTTACACGATCACCGGGACCGGCGAGGCGTCGACCCCGGGCCAAAGCGGCACGCGCCCGGTGACTTTCGGGGTGCACGTGACCTGCCCGTGAGCGCGGCGCGGCGGACCCGGTCTTCGTCCCCTTCCGCAAGCGGAGTGGTTGTCTACCGCGACCGCCTCTGCGATGCTGGCAGCTTGGACATCTTCGCGGAGTGGCAAAGCGGCGGCACGGAGCTGCGCTGGCGGTCGACCACCGCCGCCAACGACGGGCACGAGGTCGCGGTGTTCAGCCGCCGTTGCGGCACACCCGGCGCGCCCGCGCTGGTGCTCGTGCACGGCTTCCCGACGTCGAGCATCGACTTCTTCGCGCTGGGGCGCGAGCTGGGCTCGGAGTTCGACATCTACCTGCTGGACTTCCCGGGCTACGGCCTGTCCGACAAACCGGCTGAGCCGTACGTGTATTCGCTCTACGACGACGCGCGTCTGCTCGTGTACGCGATCACCCAGGTGTGGAACCTCACCGACTACCGCATGCTCACCCATGACCGCGGCAGCAGCGTCGGCATGATCGCCGTGGAGATGCTGGCGGCCCTCGATCCGCCGGCCGTACCGGTCGACCTCATCGTGACGAATGCCAACATCTACCTGCCGCTGTCGAACCTCACCGTCTTCCAGACCGCGTTGCTCGATCCCGCGACCGGGCGGCAAACCGCGGCGGCGACGACGCCGGACATGCTGGCCGCCGGAATGGGCGCCAGCACCTTCATACCGCGGCGAACGCTGGACGACCCCGAGATCGCCGCGTTGGCTAAGTGCTTCGCGCACAACGACGGAATCCGCGTGCTGCCCGACACCATTCAATACCTCAACGAGCGCGCCGCTGACGAAACCGGTTGGCTGGAAGCGCTTTCCAAGAGCCCGATCAACACCACCGTGGTATGGGGGTTGCACGATAACGTCGCGCCGCTGCGCGTTCCCAACCATGTGTGGCAGACGTATCTGAAGACCAAGCCCGGCCGTAACCGCTACTGGGTGGTGCCCGGCGCCGACCACTACCTGCAATGCGACGCCCCCGGCCCGCTCGCCGAGATCGTCCGTCTCACCGCCCGAGGCGGGGACATCCCGCTGCAGACGCTCGGCAACGAGCCCGACGGCGCGGTGCTGATCGACCAAAGCGCTTAACTTCGCCCCCCGAGTGTGCGCCTAGCCGCACGTTCGAGCTCGAGTGTGCGGCTGGCCGCGCACTCGCACCGGAGAGACCAGCGCTTCAGCCCGTGACGACGGGCAGCCGCGCCCAGCCGCGCACACTCGCGGTGTGCGCCCGCTGGGCGTTGGCGTAGTCGACCTCCCAGTCGGGCCAGCGCTTGAGGACCTCTTCGAGAGCTACCCGGCCTTCCATCCGGGCCAGCGCAGAGCCCAGGCAGAAGTGCAGGCCCTGCCCGAAGCTCAGGTGGGCGCCCTGGCGGTGGATGTCGTAGCGATCCGGGTCGTCGAAGTGGCGATCGTCGCGGTTGGCGGAACCGTTGAGCAGCAACATGTATGAGCCTTCTGGCACGACGGTGCCGTAGAGTTCGGCGTCCCGGGCGACGTACCGGGCCTGCACCGGCGACGGCGGTTCGTAGCGCAGGGTCTCCTCGACCGCGCCGGGAATCAGCGCCGGGTTCGCCACCAGTTCGCGGCGCTGATCCGGATGATCCGACAGCAGCTGCCCCATGTAGCCGATCAGCCGCGCGGTCGTCTCGTTCCCCGCGCCGGCGATCATGGCCGTGTAGGCCAGCACCTCGGTTCGCGACAACGGCCGCCGCGTGCCGTCGGGCTCGTCGACCTCGGCCCGCAGCAGATCAGTCATCAGATCGTCGGACGGGTGATCGGCGCGCCACTCGATGTACTCGGCGAACAGGGCGATGCTCTCCTCGAAAAGCTTCGCATTCACCGCGGCGGGGTCGCGCTCGTCAGACAACTCGATGTACGCCCCGCCGCGATCGCGAATCTTCTCCTGGTCCTGTTCGGGGATGCCCAGCAGGTACCCGATCGTCCGCATCGGCATCATCGCCCCGAGGTCGGCGATGAAATCGAAGCCGCCGGCGCCGACCAGCGGATCCAGCTCCCGCACACAGAATCCGCGCACCAGGTCCTCGACGGCCAGCATGCGCCGCGGCGTGAACACCCGCGACAGCAGGCGGCGGTGCAGGTCGTGCAGCGGCGGATCCTCGAACAACAGAATTCCCGGGGGCACTTCGATATTGGCGAACAGGATGTCGGCCGTGGTTCCGCGACCGGAGCGGTACGTTTGCCAGTTCGGCAGTTCGCGCGCCACGTCCTCGTAGCGGCTCAGCGCGTAGAAGTTGTATTTCTCGTTGTAGTAGAGCGGCGCTTCGTCGCGCATGCGCTTCCACACCGGGTACGGGTTGTCGTCGATGTCGGAATCGAACGGGTCGTAGTACAAGTCGACCACGCTGGTGCCTGACATTCTGGAATCCCTTCGCTCAGTCGTTTCGGTGCAGGAAGCCGTGCAGGATTGCCTGAACCAGTTCTTCGACGATCACCTCTCGCGACGGCGGCCTGGCGCCGAAATAGGTGGACCGCAACGCGGCCATGCCGGCGATCATCGCGACGGTCGAGTGGGCGGGCAGGTCGGGATGGTCGGACCGCAGGCCCCGCAGGTGCATGCCCTCGGCGCTGATCTGACCGAGCGCCCGGATCGCCTGCCTGATCTCCGCGATGCCGGCGTCGGCCTTCTCCTCCTCACTCAGCGCCTCCGAGGCCATCAGCGTCAACAGCAGGCCCTGGTGTTCGACGAACACGTCGTAGAGCTGCCCGACGAAGTGGCGCGCCAACTCCTTCTCGTCGGTCTCCTCCGGGACCACCGACTGCCAGGTCTTGCCGAACTCGTCGACGAAGGTGGTGAAGGGCAGGACGAGCGCCTCCCGGAACAGCGCCGCCTTCGAACCGAAGTGCCGAAACAGCAGGTGCTCGGTAACCCCTGCGGCCTGGGCGATTTCACGCGTCGTCGTGCTTCGGTAGTCCTGGCGGGCGAAGCGGGCCCGCGCCGCGTCGAGCAGCAACCCCCGCGGTGCGCCGCGGGGCCGGCGCGACGCCGCGGCCGACGCGCCGCGCTTCGTGGGTGGCCGCTGGGGCACGATCGTCGCTCCTGTCCGGGTGGTTGACTGCCTTTAGGATAGTGTGCACTATCTAAAGAGTCGAGCGTTGAAAGGGGTGCGAGCGTGGGCGCCGTGATCATGCTGGGCACGTTGTTCGGGTTGATCGCCCTGATCTTCGGGCTGGTGCTGCGCTTCGACCCGCAGGCACGCCGGACCCCGGGGAACGACCGGTGAGCTCCCAGATGACGCCCGTGATGAAGGCGGCCAGCGACTTCGCCCTCGTCGGCGGCATCACGTTCACCGCGCTCGGCGTGTTCTTGAGCGTTCGCCGGCGCCGCCTGCACCCGCTCCTGCTGCTGTGCATCTCGGCGATCTCGTTCTCGTGGATCGAGGCGCCATACGACTGGGCGATGTACGCGCAGTTCCCGCCGGCCATCCCGCGCATGCCATCCTGGTGGCCGCTGAACGTGACGTGGGGCGGGCTGCCCCTGTTCGTTCCGGTCGGCTACATCTCCTACTTCGTGCTGCCGGCCGTGACGGGCACGGCGCTCGGGCGGTGGCTGAGCGCGCGGTTTGGGTGGCGAAGGCCGCCAACCCTTTTGGTGGTGGGACTGATCGTCGGCTTCTGCTGGGCGCTCTTCTTCAACGGGTTCCTGGGCGCCAAGCTCGGCGTGTTCTATTACGGCAGGGTGATTCCGGGGCTGGCCATCCGCGAGGGGACCGTGCATCAGTACCCGCTCTACGACTCCCTCGCGATGGCGATCCAGATGATGGTCTTCACCTATCTGCTCGGCCGCACCGACTCGCAGGGACGCAACGTCATCGAGATGTGGGCCGCCAACCGGTCGAAGAGCCGCCTCGCATCTTCGCTGCTGTCCGTCGCCGCCGTGATCGTCATCGGCAACCTGCTCTACGGCGCGGTTTTCGCGCCGCACCTGGTGACGAAGCTGGGCGGGTGGGTGACCGCGGGGCCGACGGAACAGCTGTTCCCGGGCGTGCCGAACCAACCCGCATAGAAATCCGCGCGCCCAGCGTCGGGTTGTCGGGCCGAAATGCGCGAATTCGGCTCAACAACTCGACGTTCGGATCCGGCTCGGGGAAGTCAGCCAAGCGCCTCGGGAAGCACGACGTCGCCCACGCGCTTCAGATACTGCCACGCGATCTCGGGCGGCAGCCCGCCGCACAGCGGCGACAGGTTGAGCACCTGCCCGGCACGGACTCGCGAAACAGCTTCTGGCACAGAGATAATCACGTGCGACTTCCCCGTCTCGCGCAGCTCGTCGACGGTGTCCACGTGGGAGAAACCGGCCGTCGTCTCGTCCCCTGGATTCCAGGCGGCGTAGGTGCGCACGTCGTGCAACAGGTGATCGCCGATCTCCTTCCACGCCTGGTCCACGTCGTCGGCGACGAACACCACCGAAGGGGTGTCGCGGCTGGGAAACATCGTCGGCCCCGGTGTATGGCCGTGTTCGCGGCACGCCTCCTCGTAGGCCTCCTGCATGCCCGGGGCGTTGGCGTTGCCGAGCATGCCCAGTCCGTACCTGCCGGCCCGACGCGCGGCGGCCAACGTTCCCCCGCCCCACATCATCGATGGACCGCCCTCGGTGAGTGGCGCCGGTGTCACCGCGATCCGGCGGCCGCCGTCGTCAACCGTTTCGCCCGCGAGCAGCCGGCGCAGCAGTCCCAGCTTTTCGTCCGCGAGCCGGCCGCGCTTGCGGATTTCCAGCCCGAAGTGCTCGAACTCCTCGGGCCGGTACCCGAGGGCAAGCGTGTACGACGCGCGACCGCCGCTGACGAGGTCGAGGACCGTCATGTCCTCGGCCAACCGCACCGGGTCGTAGAACGGCAGAATCAGGATCAGGTTCATCGGCAACCGCTCGGTGCGCGCCGCGATGGCCGGCGCCAGCATCAGCGGCGACGGCAAATAGCCGTCCTCCGAGCCGTGGTGCTCGCACAGGACAGCGGCCAGAGCACCGTGTTCCTCGGCCCAGGCACACATTTCGGGCACCGCGGCGTACAGCGCGGCGGGTGGAGCCCCCCACGACGGGGCACGCATATCGAAGCGCAGTGTGTACACGGCAAACTCCTCGCTGGCCGAATCCGTGCGACGTACGTTACACGTCTAGTCGAAGGCGTAAAGCGGAGCATGACCGGGATGCCCACCGAACTGAGTAGGCCGGGGGCAGCGTAACCTAAGATTTGTTCTTTAAGATAGTGTGCGCTCTCTTAAACCCTTGACCGCGCGGCCCCGCGCTGTTAGCTTCCGAATCGAACGTTGAGCGATAGCAGCCGGCCGCCGGCGTAAGGGCAACGGCCGCCTCAGCTTTCACCACACACCCGCCACGAGGAGGACGGCATGACGGCTCACCGCGTGGTGGTGTGGGCGACGGGCGGCATCGGGTCGATCGCCATCCGGACCATTCAGCGTCGCCCAAACCTGGACTTGGTCGGTGTGTGGGTGCACTCGCCGGAGAAGGACGGCAAGGACGCCGGCGAACTCGCCAACGGCGAGCCGATCGGTCTGACCGCCACCACCGACGCGGACGCACTGATCGCGCTGAAGCCCGATTGCGTCATCTACGCCGCCAGCGGCCCGGAGCGCGACGCGCTGGCCATCCCCGACTACGTCCGGCTACTCGAGGCCGGCATCAACGTCGTCACGACCAGCACCACGCGGCTGGTCAACCCGCACGCCTACGAACCCGCGGAATGGCGCGACCAGCTGGTGGCCGCGGCCAAGCACGGCCAGGTTTCGCTGTACGCGTCGGGGATCGAACCCGGCTTCGCCGCCGACTACCTGCCGCTGGTGTTGTCCACCCAGTCGTCGTCCATCGAGAAGATCCACGCATTCGAGATCGGTCTGTACGACGACTACGGCGTCCCCGACATCATGAGCGACGCATTGGGTTTCGGCCGGCCGCTCGACTACCAGCCGTGGATCGGGTTTCCGGGGGCGATCGCCGGCGAATGGCAGGGACAGATCCGGTTGGTCGCCGACGCACTCGGCGTCGAGGTGCAGGAGGTCCGCGAATATTTCGACCGCGCGGTCACCGACCGGACGCTGGAGGTCGCCATGGGCACCGTCGAGGCGGGGACCTGTGGCGCGCTGCGCATGCGGGCGATCGGCGTGGTCGACGGCCGCGAGGCCATCGTCATCGAGCACGTCACCCGGCTGGCCCACGACGTCGCCCCGGACTGGCCGACCGGCATCGGGGACCTGTCCTATCGGGTGCTGATCAGCGGCGACCCCGACATCGATTGCACCTTGGCGGCGACGCTCAAAGACCCGCGCAAGGCCGGGGTGGCGGGGATGACGTCGGGCGCCGGCGCCATGGTCGCCACCGCCATGCGCGTGGTCAACGCCGTGCCGTATGTCGTTGCCGCAGAACCCGGGCTGCTGAGTTCGGTCGACCTGCCCCTCACGATTCCAAAGCACGCGTTCGCCACTTAGTCTGCCCGAGTGACGTTTAACCCACTCGAGGAACTCACGCTGCCACAGCTCCGGGAGCGCACCAGCATGAAGTGGCGCGCGCACCCGGACGACGTGCTGCCGCTGTGGGTCGCCGAGATGGACGTCAACCTCGCCCCGACGGTGGCCGACGCCCTGCGGCGGGCCATCGACATCGGTGACACCGGATACCCGTGCGGCACCGCGTTCGCCGAAGCGGTCAGCGAATTCGCCTCGCGCCGTTGGCAATGGCACGACCTGGAGGTCGGCCGCACGGCGATCGTCCCGGACGTCATGCTCGGTGCCGTCGAGGTGCTGCGCTTGGTCACGGGCCGTGGCGATGCCGTCATCGTCAACCCGCCGGTGTATGCGCCGTTCTACGCGTTCGTGTCGCACGACGGCCGCAGGATCGTCGAGGCGCCGCTGGGCGCCGGGGGCCGGATCGATCTGGACGTGTTGGCGGAAGCCTTCGCGCGCGCCCGCGCGGGGGGCGGCAGGGCGGCGTACCTGTTGTGCAATCCGCACAACCCCACCGGGACGGTGCACACGGCCGACGAACTCGGCGCGGTCGCCGAGCTGGCCCGCCGGTTCGATGTCCGGGTGGTGTCGGACGAGATTCACTCGCCCGTCGTCTTGCCCGGCGCCCGGTTCACCCCATTCCTGACGGTGCCCGGAGCCGAGAACGCCTTCGCCCTGATGTCCGCCTCCAAGGCCTGGAACCTGTCCGGCCTCAAGGCGGCGCTGGCCATCGCCGGACCGGAGGCGGTCGCGGACCTGCACCGGATGCCCGAGGAGGTCAGCCACGGGCCGAGCCACTTCGGCGTCATCGCCCACGCCGAAGCGTTCCGAACCGGCGACGATTGGCTCGACGCACTGCTGCGCGGCCTGGATGAAAACCGAACGCTGCTCGGCGATCTGGTCACCCAGCACCTGCCGGGCGTGAAATGCCAATGGCCGCAAGGGACTTACCTCGCCTGGCTGGATTGCCGGAAGCTCGGATTCGTCGAAGAATCCGCCGCGGGTCTGGCGGTGGTCGCCGACCTGTCCGGGGCCGCCCGGTGGTTCCTCGACCACGCTCGGGTGGCGCTCAGTTCCGGCCACGTCTTCGGAACCGGCGGCGCCGGCCATGTCCGATTGAACTTCGCGACCTCGCGGGCCATCCTGACCGAGGCCGTGTCGCGGATGGGCCGGGCGCTCGCCGACGCCCGCTAGGCGGGGATCTCCTCGGCGCCGCGGCCCAGGTTGCGGAAGCCCTCGGCAGGCTCCTTCAAGCCAAGCACGAACGGCAGCGAGCTCAGCTCGAGTTTCATCGTCGCCCCGAACCGCCGAAAGAAGCCGGACTCGGGCTGTGCGAGGGAAACCTGCGAGGTCGCGAGGTCGATGTAGTGCGTCGGCGTCTCCCCGATGTCGTCGAAGATGTGGGTCAGCGATTTGCACTGGGAGCGCACCGATTCGTCGAGGCAGGCCGCGACGGAATCGGTCATCAGCACGTATTCGACCACGGGGACCATGTTTTTCAGCATGCGATGCACCAGGATGACGTCGAAGCCGGCGAGCTCCACGTGGCGCTTCACCCGTTGTTCGGCCACCTCACCCTGATGGACCACGAATTTCAGCGAGAGGTTATCCAACTGCGCGCAACTCGCGCACTCGCAGGCGAGGTCCTTCTTGAAGCGCTCGCGCCGCGCGATGAACGCCTCCCGCATCCGGGACAGCCGGTCACACACCAGCACTTTGGCGTCGCCGTCGGGCGCCCAGAAGAAGGCGGCGTCACCCTCGAGCTTCGCCAGCTTCAGCCCCCTGCCTGCGTCGATCACCGACTCCAGCAAGCCCGCCACCGTCAACTGCGCATGGGCTAGGTGCGTTCGGTTCCATTGCATGTAGTGGGTGTAACCGCTGATGTCCGCGATGACGAGGACCGCGCGCCGAATCGCCATGAACAAGCCAGTTTAATGTCCACACGACGTCTAGCCCAATGAAATCTCCCACTAGACGAACTCGCGTTGTCGCGAGAGGCTTGCAGAGGCGCCCGCCCACCGGAGGAGCTGAATATGCATGTGCTACGAACCCCGGACTCCCGATTCGAAAACCTGGAGGGCTATCCGTTCGTAGCGAACTACGTTGACGTCGCGGCAAGCGACACCCAGCCGCTGCGCATGCACTTTCTGGACGAGGGCCCCGCCGACGGGCCGCCGATCGTGCTGCTGCACGGGGAGCCCACCTGGAGCTACCTGTACCGGACGATGATCCAGCCGCTGGCCGACGCCGGGAACCGCGTGCTCGCGCCCGACCTGATCGGTTTCGGCCGCTCCGACAAGCCCGGCCGGATCAAGGATTACACCTATCAACGGCACGTCGAATGGGTGACGTCGTGGTTCGAACGGCTGAACCTCAAGGACGTGACGCTGTTCGTGCAGGACTGGGGATCGCTGATCGGGCTGCGCATCGCCGCCGAACAGGGTGACCGCATCGCACGGCTCGTGGTGGCCAACGGCTTCCTGCCGACCGCGGAGCGACCCACCCCGCCCGCCTTCTACGCCTGGCGCGCGTTCGCGCGCTACTCCCCCGTGTTGCCCGCGGGCCGCATCGTTGCGGTGGGGACCGTGCGCCGGGTTTCCGCCAGGGTCAGGGCTGGGTATGACGCGCCGTTTCCCGACAAGACGTATCAGGCCGGTGCCCGGGCCTTCCCGCAGTTGGTGCCGACCTCACCGGACGATCCGGCGATCCCCGCCAACAGGGCCGCGTGGAAGGCCCTGGGCCAATGGGAGAAACCCTGCCTCGCCATTTTCGGGGCCCGCGATCCGATCCTCGGCAAAGCTGACCGTCCCCTCATCAAGCACATCCCCGGCGCCGCGGGCCAGCCGCACGCCCGCATCAACGCCAGTCATTTCATCCAGGAAGACTCCGGACCCGAACTGGCCGAACGCATTCTGTCCTGGCAGCAAGCGCTGCGCTGACGGCGTCAGCGGGTATTGACGAGCCGCACGACGCCCCGCGTGACCACTCTGCTCGCGGGCCAGGAGGACATGCTCGTCGACATCGCCCTCGACCTCACCGGTGCGACGATCAGCCCGTGACCGCCAGCACGGCTTCCGCCAACTCGGGCCGGCAGACCACCAAATCAGGCAATTTCGGGTCCGACCGGTTGTAGGCGAGGGCGGACCCGTCGATGCGGGAGGTATGCAGGCCGGCCGCTCTTGCCACGGCCACCGGCGCGGCCGAGTCCCATTCGAATTGGCCGCCGGCGTGCACGTACACATCCGACAAGCCCTGGACGATCGATGCCACTTTGGCTCCGGCAGAACCCATTTCGACCAGCACCCCGTCCAGCGCGTCGCGGACGGCCAGCGCAACGGCCGGGGGCCGGGTGCGCGACACCACGATGCGCGGCTTGCCCGGCGCGGCGGGGGGCCAGGCCACCTCGGGGGTGGCCAGGGTGATCCCCTGCGCCGGCAGCGCCACCGCCCCGGCGACGAGCTCACCGGCCTCCCACAGCGCGACGTGGACCGCCCAGTCGTCGCGCCCGAGCTCGGAGAATTCCCGCGTCCCGTCAAGCGGATCGACAATCCACACCCGCTCCGAGCGCAGCCGGACCGGGTCGTCGGCGCCCTCCTCGGACAGCACCGCGTCCTCGGGCCGCTCGCCCGCTAGCGCCTCGATCAGAAAGTCATGGGATCGCTTGTCGCCCGCGGCTTTCCGCTCGCCTGCTTCCGCGTCTGCGAACTCTTCCCGGACCGTGAGCAACAGCCGTCCGGCCTCGGTGGCCAACCGCGCGGCCAGTTCGTGGTCATCCGTCAGCTGCAAGGCCATCACAATCCTTAAGTTGGCAGTGTTGACCAACTTTACCCTGCCATCGCGGCGCCGGCGGGCACCACCCCTCGAGGAATGTTCCGGCCGTAATCTGTTGATCGTGAGCGGGGGCAACGTTCCTTTGTTGGGTCGGCTGGGGCGCATTACGCGGGGGCGTCTGGTTGTGATCGGGATCGTCTCGGCGGTCGCGCTGGGCGGTGGGTGGCTTGACGCCCTGGTCACCCTGGGTCAGCTTCAGCACCACGAAGGTGAGGATGCCGCCTAGC
>NZ_LZJJ01000005.1:0-1196 GCF_001667625.1 Mycobacterium sp. E1715 | reverse complement strand
CACGGCCTGATACCTCTGCTCGGCCACGCTCAACTCCCTCATCCAGGGAGTGTCACGGATCAACCGAAGTAGGTGTCACGCATCAACCGAAACACTGTCACCCATCAGCCGAAGACGAAATGTCACACATCAGCCGAGGTCATAGCAGGCCTTGAGTGCCCCCGGCAGGATTCGAACCTGCGACACCGGCTTTAGGAGAGCCGTGCTCTATCCCCTGAGCTACGAGGGCGGACCGCCTGAGCTTACCGGCCGCGTGCGCACCGACGGGCTCAGCGCAGCTCCGCGATGACGTTCGCGAAGTTCTTGATGTGGTTGTCCTGCACTGTGACGGACGTGACCCCGTACTTCTCGCGGTAGAAGTTCAGCCGGTCGGCCATCTCACGCGGCGTCCCACTCAGCACCGAGGTCTGCTCGAGCAGCTCCTCGTCGGACAGCTCCGGGGCATATTGCCGGGTCATCCTCAGGTCAGGCATGGTCTCACCTTCGGCCGGCAGAGCGGTGATCGCCAGGTTCAACTCCAGCGAGTCGAATCGGTCGCCGGCGGCGCTGCGGACGAACTCGATACGTTCGGTCAGCGGATCGTCGGCCTCCTTCACCCGCGAACCGGTCAGCCCGATGATGTGGGCGTGCTGGGCGGCGATGGTCAACACCCGGTCGCCATTGCCGGCGATGAGGATCGGCGTCTTCGGGTGATGCTCTTCGAGATAGACCGTCATGTGTTTCAGGTAGTCGACCCGCGCGCCTGCGCTGGGATACGGCAGCTCGGCCGCCTCGAATTCCTCTCGCACGTAACCGGTTCCAAGCCCGATCTCGAGACGGCCGTCGCTCAGCTTGTCCACGTCGCCGAGGTCCCGGCTGAGCAGGGCCGGCTTGTAGAAGGCGGCGTTGAGCACATACATGCTGAGCTTGAGTCGTGTGGTGACCATGGCGGCCGCGGTCAGCGCGGCGATCGGGGAGGCCGCCCCCAAATGGTCCGGCACACAGAGAATGTCGAATCCGACGTCTTCGGCACGCTTCACCTTCTCGACGAATGCCTCGCGCGATTTGATGAAGCGCATGCTCATTCCGAAACGAAAATCCTTGGCCACCAACAACTCCATTCAACAGATGAGGACAATTACCAGCTACGAGCCGCTTCCGCCAGGCCGTGCACCAGGGCGCTGGTCACCGGTGACAGCCCGTCACCGCCGGGCAAC
>NZ_LZJJ01000004.1:0-4154 GCF_001667625.1 Mycobacterium sp. E1715 | reverse complement strand
ACTCGCTGCTACCGCTGCTGCACAACTACCAGAAGCCTTCAGTGCCGATCAACGGTTCGATGGCACCGACCGACCGCTTCCGCGCCGCGGTGCAAGAGGCGAAAGTCGGCCCCGACAAAGACATCCCGCATGTCTCGGCGCCGATCATCGTCAAGTACATCACCGACCTGCAGTTGCTCGGACTGCTGTAAAGGCAGCAAAGACCGATCGCCAGCCCGGCTTCGGGCCGGCGATCGGTCTTTGTGTGAGCGCGTTACTGCGAAGGATGCGGCCAGCGCAGGTACGCGGCGTTGGCACCCGCCGCCGCGCCCGAGCGCTGGCGACGCCACCCGCGCTTGGGCTCCGGGTCGGCAGCCGTGCGCGGCTTGGTCAGTGCGCCCGAGGACACCTCGGCCGACTCGTACGTCGATTCGCGGTACGGTTCGACGCCCGGCGCGGCGGCGGCCACCGGCGCGACGGGCTGGACGTCACGCGCCAGCCGCACGGCCGTGCGCGCCAGCACAACTCCGCCCACGAAGACGATCAGCGCACCCAGTCCGGAGAAGTAGCTGACCTCGAGCACCGCGCGCTTGCGGTCGGTCGCGGCGACGGGATCACCGGCGGAGCCGATTCCCAGCAGCGGCGCGAACTGGCCGCCCACGACGAACCAGGCGCCGGCCAGGACCGCCAGCCAGCCGCCCAGCATCGCCGCGACGCGGTTTCCGGCGACGATCAGCAAGAGGCCACCCAGCACGGTCGCCGCCCCCGGCAGAACCTCGAGCCACCCTCGAGCCGTGCTCCACGCCCACTCCCGATCGGGCGTGTAGGCGAAGTTGAAGCGCGGTCCGACAAACGGTATTAACGCCCCCCAAGCTCCCATGATGACCAGGAGCAGTCCGCTGACCGCGCCACGCGAACGCGGCATGCTCAGCCCGCGTGTTTGGCCGTCTTCTGCGTATTTCATGACATCCCCTCGTTGAATACCGGGCCTGTTTCCGGCCCGGCATGGGTACCCGACCATTTCCGCTTGTAACCCATGCGGCGCGCGGAATTCCGCCCCCGGCGGTGACCATTGGGGCTGGTGAGACAGATGTTAAAACCTGAGGCCGAGCAGCAGCAGCGCGATCGCGATCGCCGGAAAGACGCCCTGCGTGACCGCGGCACGCCCCTTCTCCGGTGCGGACAGCAGCAGGACCACCGCGGCCGCGGCCATGGGCCCGACGCCGGCGAAGATGAGCGCCGCCCCAACGGCGTTGTGCCGCAAGATGATCGCCCCGATGCCGAGGCCGGTGACCACGGCCAGGAACAGGTTGTAGAAGCCTTGGTTGAAGGCCAGCAACTTGGTTGTCTCGGCCTCCTCGGCCGTCGTGCCGAACGTGGCGCGGGTGCGCGGCGAGGTCCAGGTGAACGATTCCATTACAAAGATGTAGACGTGCAGTAAAGCCGCCAGTCCGGCGAACACCAACCCGGCAGTGATCATCGCTCCTCCTCGGTGGTCGAGGCCTGCGCGGTGGAACTTTACCGACCTGCGGTCGCCCGGACCGCCCCGGACGCGAAAGGGCGCCGGTAGCCAATGGCTACCGGCGCCTCCCGCGTCACTCGTTACACGCCGGCGTGGTGGTGCCGGTGGAACAGGCCGCCACCGGCGCGCCGACCGAAGAAACCACGCCCGCGGGGCTCGGCTTCGACCCGGTCCGTCCGCGCGGCGGGCATGCCGCCCCGCGTCTCGTCGTACATGGCCGGGCCGCCGGCCGGCACCGCCTCGGCGGCCACCGGGGCCGGCTCGGTCACCACGACGTCTCGCGCGTGCCGCACCGCCAGGCGCGCCACGGCCGCCCCGCCCAGGAACACGATCAGGGCGCCCAGGCCGGTGAAGTAGGTGACCTCGAGCAGGGCTCGTTTCAGGTCCGTCGACGCCACCGGTTGCCCGAGGTCGCCGATGCCCAGGGTCGACGCGAACGCGCGGCCGACCACGAACCAGGCCCCGCCGAGGACCGCCAGCCAACCGCCGAAGACGCCGCTGGCGCGGTTGCCCGACGTAAGGACCAGCAGGCCGCCCAACGCCGTGGCGGCCCCGGGGAGCACCTCGAGCCAGCCCTTGGTCGTGGTCCACGTCCACGCCGGGTCGGTCAGGTAGGCCCAGTCGATGTTGGGCCCGAAGAACGGCACCAGTGCGCCCCAGGCGCCCAACAGAATCAGGAGCAGCCCGGTTAGCGCGCCGCGGGTGCGTGGCATGTACAGCGCGCGAGGGCGTTCGTTGTCGTAGCGCGTGGTCCTCATCAGAATCTCCTTCAACAGGTATTACTGCTGTGAGCTTGGTTACCCGACGACGCCCACGCATAACCGATCGCGGGCCGCCAGGGTGTCGGCTGGGAACGCCGGCTGTGGCTGGTCCGCCGGGGTGGCAGGGGCCTGAGCAGGCCGGACAGCGTAGCCGCGGACCGCCGCGGCCGGGCTGACCCGCAAAGGTCACGATTTGGTCGCGCTCGCGATCGCCACTAGTCCAATGGTGGCGACCCGCATCGCCCGGCCTTCGCCGCGCTCGCGATCGCCACTAGTCAAACGGTGGCGACCCGCATCGCCCGGCCTTCGCCGCGCTCGCGATCGCCACTAGTCAAACGGTGGCGACCCGCATCGCCCGGCCTTCGCCGCGCTCGCGATCGCCACTAGTCAAACAGGCCTGGTTGGCCCAACCCGGTGACGCCCGCCGGCGGGCTCATGCCCAGGTGTGTCCATGCCTGCGCGGTGGCCACCCGGCCGCGCGGCGTGCGGGCGACCATCCCGGCGCGGACCAGGAACGGTTCGCACACCTCCTCGACCGTGGTGGCCTCCTCCCCCACGGCCACCGCCAGGGTCGAGACCCCGACCGGGCCCCCGCCGAAGCTGCGGGTCAGGGCCGACAGCACGGCCCGGTCCAGCCGGTCCAGGCCCAGCTCGTCGACGTCGTAGACCGCCAGTGCGGCCTTGGCGACGTCGCGGGTGATCACCCCGTCGGCGCGCACCTCGGCGAAGTCGCGGACCCGCCGCAGCAGCCGGTTGGCGATGCGCGGTGTCCCGCGCGAGCGCCGGGCGATCTCCTCGGCCGCCTCGGCGCCCAGCTCGATGCCGAGGATGCCGGCTGAGCGGGCCAGCACCAGCTCCAACTCGGCGGGCTCGTAGAAGTCCATGTGGGCGGTGAACCCGAACCGATCGCGCAGCGGCCCGGTCAGCGCGCCGGACCGGGTGGTGGCGCCGACCAGGGTGAAGGGCGCCACCTCCAGGGGGATCGACGTCGCGCCTGGACCCTTGCCGACCACCACGTCGACGCGAAAGTCCTCCATCGCCAGGTACAGCATCTCCTCGGCGGGCCGGGCGATGCGGTGAATCTCGTCGATGAACAGCACGTCGTGCTCGACCAGGTTGGACAGCATGGCGGCCAGGTCACCGGCGCGTTCCAGCGCCGGACCCGACGTCACGCGCAACGAGGACCCGAGCTCGGCGGCGATGATCATGGCCAGCGACGTCTTGCCCAGCCCCGGCGGACCCGAGAGCAGGATGTGATCCGGTGTGCCGCCGCGATTTTTGGCGCCCTCGATCACCAGCTGCAGCTGTTCGCGCACCCGCGGCTGGCCGATGAACTCCCGCAGCGAGCGCGGCCGCAGACTGACGTCGATGTCCCCCTCCCCGACGGCCAGCGCCGGCGACAGCTCGCGGTCGGCGAAGTCATCGTCGGGGCTGCTCATTTGGTCTTGCCCAGCAGCGAGAGGGCGGCGCGCAGGGCGCCGGATGTCGTCGCGTCCTGATCGGTGGCCAGCACCTTGTCGGTGGCCTCCTCGGCCTGCTTGACGGCGAAGCCCAGGCCGACCAGCGCCTCGACCACCGGCCCGCGCACCGCGTGCCCGTTGACCACGGACGCGGGCGCGCCCGCTGACACCGCGCCCACCTTGTCCCGCAGCTCGAGCACCATTCGTTCGGCACCGCGTTTGCCGATCCCGGGAACCCGGGTCAGCGCGACCACGTCGCTGTCGTGCAGCACCTGCCGCAACGCCGCCGCGTCGTGAACCGCCAACGTCGCCATCGCCAGCCGGGGGCCCACCCCCGACACGGTCAGCAGGGTCAGGAACAGGTCTCGGGTCTCGGTGTCGGTGAAGCCGTACAGCGTCATCGAGTCCTCGCGCACGACCATCGCGGTGATC
>NZ_LZJJ01000003.1:0-2237 GCF_001667625.1 Mycobacterium sp. E1715 | reverse complement strand
TCCGGCGCCCCGCGCCTGGTCGGCTACGTCACCGGCACGATCGACGCGGCCGACGCGCGCGCCGCGCTGGCCGGTCGGCTGCCCGGCTTCATGGTGCCGTCCGCGGTCGTGGTGATGGCTGCGTTGCCGCTGACGGTCAACGGCAAACTCGACACGCGAGCCCTCCCCGCGCCGGAATACAGCGATGCCAGCCGATTTCGCGCCCCGGTCACTGCGGTGGAGGAGGTGCTGGCCGGCGCCTTCGCACAGGTTCTCGGTCTCGAACGGGTCGGGATCGACGAGTCGTTCTTCGACTTGGGCGGCGATTCACTGTCGGCCATGCGCCTCGTCACCGCCATCAACAAGTCATTGAAAGCCGGCCTGTCGTTACGCGCCTTGTTTGACGCGCCCACGGTGGCGCTCCTGGCGCCGCACCTCAATGACGACGGGGCCGAGCGCGAGCCTTTGGTGGCGGGCGACCGGCCCGCTGTCCTTCCGCTGTCGTTCGCCCAGAGCCGGCTCTGGTTCCTCGAGCAATGGCGGGACCGCGCCGCGACCTACAACATGCCCACCGCGTTTTGGATCAGCGGGCCGTTGAACGTAGAGGCCCTTGGGGCGGCCCTCGACGACGTCATCGGCCGCCACGAGTCTCTGCGCACGATATTCCCCGATGCCGACGGCGTCCCGTTCCAGCGGGTGTTGCCGGCCCGAAGCGGTATGTGGCAAGGCGGGGACGCGGCCGTGGCGTCGTTGCCCGAGCAGGACATACCCGCCGCGTTGACGGCCCTGGCCGGCCATCGCTTCGACCTATCGACTGACATCCCGATTCGCGTGCGGGTGTACTCGGTCGGCCCGGAGCGGCATGTGATCGGAATTGTTCTGCACCACATCGCCTTTGACGGGTTGTCGCTGGCTCCGATGGTGCGGGACATCAGCGTGGCCTACCGGGCGCGCGAGCGCGGCCAGCCACCCGACTGGCGTGAATTGCCGGTGCAGTATGCGGATTACACGTTGTGGCAGCGGGCGCAGTTCGGTGATCTCGATGACGGTAGTGGTCCGATCGGCGGGCAGTTGGCATTTTGGGAGGATGCGCTGGCGGGGATGCCGGAGCGGTTGGTATTGCCGACGGATCGGCCTTATCCGGTGGTGGCCGATCAGTGTGGGGCGACGGTGGCGGTGGAGTGGCCGGCGGGGTTGCAGCAGCGGGTGCGTGCGGTGGCCCGGGAGTGCAATGCGACGAGTTTCATGGTGGTTCAGGCGGCGTTGGCGGTGTTGCTGTCTCGGCTGAGCGCGAGTTCCGATGTAGTGCTGGGCTTTCCGACCGCCGGTCGAGATGATCCCGCGCTCGACGAATTGGTCGGCTTCTTCGTGAACACCCTGGTGCTGCGGCTGGATCTCACCGGGAACCCCACGGTCGCGGAGTTGCTGAACCAGACCCGTGATAAGGGTCTCGCCGCCCTCGAGCATCGGGACGTGCCGTTCGAGGTCCTGGTTGAGCGGCTTAATCCGGTTCGGTCGCTGGCTCATCATCCGCTTGTGCAGGTGCTGTTGGCGTGGCAGAACCTGGCGGGGGCCGGCAACACCCGCTGGAACGGGACGCCGTCGGCATCGGGGAATATCGTGCGCAGAGACTCGTGGCGGCCGATGACGTCGTCGAGGGCCGCCCCAAGGGCCTCTACGTTCAACGGCCCGCTGATCCAAAACGCGGTGGGCATGTTGTAGGTCGCGGCGCGGTCCCGCCATTGCTCGAGGAACCAGAGCCGGCTCTGGGCGAACGACAGCGGAAGGACAGCGGGCCGGTCGCCCGCCACCAAAGGCTCGCGCTCGGCCCCGTCGTCATTGAGGTGCGGCGCCAGGAGCGCCACCGTGGGCGCGTCAAACAAGGCGCGTAACGACAGGCCGGCTTTCAATGACTTGTTGATGGCGGTGACGAGGCGCATGGCCGACAGTGAATCGCCGCCCAAGTCGAAGAACGACTCGTCGATCCCGACCCGTTCGAGACCGAGAACCTGTGCGAAGGCGCCGGCCAGCACCTCCTCCACCGCAGTGACCGGGGCGCGAAATCGGCTGGCATCGCTGTATTCCGGCGCGGGGAGGGCTCGCGTGTCGAGTTTGCCGTTGACCGTCAGCGGCAACGCAGCCATCACCACGACCGCGGACGGCACCATGAAGCCGGGCAGCCGACCGGCCAGCGCGGCGCGCGCGTCGGCCGCGTCGATCGTGCCGGTGACGTAGCCGACCAGGCGCGGGGCGCCGGG
>NZ_LZJJ01000002.1:0-6656 GCF_001667625.1 Mycobacterium sp. E1715 | reverse complement strand
CGGCGACCTGCTGCGGCCGGTGACTGTCTCCGCCGAGCTGCACGCCGAGGCGACGACGGTGCAGTTTCCCGGCCTGGACGGCGTGCTGCCCGGCTACGGCGTCCAGCGGCCCAACGACTGGGGGCTGGGCTTTGAGATTCGGGACGCCAAATCGCCGCACTGGACCGGCACGCACAACTCGCCGCGCACCTACGGCCATTTCGGCCAGGCGGGTGGGTTCATCTGGGCAGATCCCGAACGGGAGCTGGCGCTGGTGGCCCTGACCAACCGCGATTTCGGGGAGTGGGCGCTGCAGCCGTGGCCGGCGTTCTCGGACGCCGTGATCGCGGAATACGGCTGAGAAAAAAATGCACACTAGCGCAACACGGGTATCACAAGGCACAATAGACACGCACGACACACAAAATAGTTAGACATCCTGCTTGCCAGGTCCCGCCAGGTCGTTGGGGAAGACGTCCCTCGCGGAACCGAAGGAGCAGGAAATGCGTGCGTCGAATCAATTCGCCGACGTGACGACTGGCGTGGTGTACGTGCACGCCTCGCCCGCGGCGGTGTGCCCGCATGTCGAGTGGGCGTTGTCGTCGACCCTTGGGGCGAAGGCGAACCTCACGTGGACCCCGCAGCCGGCCATGCCCGGACAGCTGCGGGCGGTCACCAACTGGGTCGGGCCGGTGGGCACCGGCGCCCGGCTGGCCAACGCCCTGCGGTCGTGGTCGGTGCTGCGGTTCGAGGTCACCGAGGACCCCAGCCCCGGAGTCGACGGCCAGCGGTTCAGCCACACCCCGCAGCTCGGCCTGTGGAGCGGGGCGATGAGCGCCAACGGCGACGTGATGGTCGGGGAGATGCGGCTGCGGGCGCTGATGTCGCAGGGCGCCGACACCCTGGCCGCCGAGCTGGACACCGTGCTGGGAACGGCGTGGGACGACGCCCTGGAGGCCTACCGCGACGGCGGCGAGGTCGGCGAGGTGACCTGGCTCAGCCGCGGCGTCGGCTAGGTCTCCGCGGGAATGTGCGACGTCCGGATTTGATATCGCGGGCGATATCAAATCCGGCGGCCCGCTATTGGTCCCCGGCCCGGCGCAGGATCCGCAGCGCCCCCGCAACCGCGCTGATCTCCGCGGGCAGCGCGCAGGCGAGGTCGCCGTCGGCGTAGACGTTGATGCCGGGGCACTCGACGTGAATGGATTGGGCCCGCGTCGTGCTCACCTCGGCGAGGTCGATGTGGGTGCCCTTCATGACGGTAGGAAACAGGCGGACCAGCTTGGTGCGCGACGCCTCGTGCACCATCGTGATGTCGAGCAGGCCGTCGGTGGGGTCGGCGTGCGGGCAGATCAGCATGCCCCCGCCGTAGCTGCGGGTGTTGCCGAAGGCCGCCAGCGTGATGTCGGCGTCGATCTCGCGCGTCCCGTCGAGCACCATGCGGAAGGGCAGGAGCCGCAGCTGCGATAGCTCGGCGAGCATCGCGACGTAATACCGCAACCGCCCGTGCGGCCAGCGCATCCGGTTGGCCCGGTCGGTCACCAGCGAGTCGAATCCGGTGGCCGCCACGGTGCCGAACCACTTCGTGGCCCCGTCGCTGTCGCGGATGCGGCCCAGATCGATCGTCTGGGTGAAACCGTCGACGATGATGTCCGCCGCGGCCTCGGGATCCTTGGTGGGAAGCCCGAATTCGCGGGCGTGGTCGTTGCCGGTCCCGGCCGCCACGATGCCGATCGGCACGTCGGTGCCCGCGAGCACCTGCAGCGCGTTGGAGACGACGCCGTCCCCGCCGGTCACCATTACCGCGTCGGCGCCCTTTTCCAGCGCGGCGCTCACCAGGTACCGCGCGTCTTGCGCGTCGTCGCCGATGATCTCGACGACCTCGACCCCGCGGTGGTGCAGCCGCGCGATCGCGAGCTGCGCCGCCCGGATCGCGGCGCCATGCCCCGAGACGGGATTGGTCAGCGCGATCACCTTCGCGATCTCGCGCCGGATCATGGAATCAGCTTGCCCGGGTTGAGGATTCCGGCCGGGTCCAGGGTGGCCTTCACCGCGCGCAGCACCTGCACGCCCAGCTCGCCCACCTCGTCGCCCATCCAGGGGCGGTGGTCGGCGCCGACCGCATGGTGGTGGGTGATGGTCCCGCCGGTGGCCATGATCGCGTCGCACGCGGCCTTCTTGGCGGCCCACCATTGTTCGATCGGGTTGCCGCGCTGCCCGGCGACGACGGTGAAGTACAGCGACGCCCCGGTCGGGTAGACGTGCGAGATGTGGCACATCACCAACGCGGGCGTGCCGCTCGCGGCCAGAGCGTCCGTAAGCGCTTGCGTCACAGCGGCTTTGAGGGCCGCAACATTGGACCAGTCGGTGGCCGTCTCGAGCGTCTCGCACAGCGCGCCCGCCGACAGCAGCGAATCGCGCAGGTACGGCGCGCCGAAGCGCCCGTGCTCCCACGCCCGCGCCGGCGCTTCGCCCAGCGAGGTTCCGCCCTGCGCCGCCAGCAGGGCGCTGGTTTCGGCGTGCCGGCTTTCGACGTGTTCCTCGGTGCCTTCGAACACGGTGATGCCCAGGCAACCGCCGGTGATCTGGCTTTCCCCGATGGACTCGGTGGTGGCCAGGTTGACCCCGGTCTCGGCCTCGTCGGAAAGCCGGATGACCGTGGGGCCGGTCGCGGTTTGGGTGACGGCGCGCAGGGCTGCGGCGCCGGTCTCGAAGTCGGGGAAGGACCACGCCTCGTAGCGGACGGCCGCCGGGACCCGGTGCACGCGCAGCCGCACCCGGGTGATGACGCCGAAGACGCCCTCGGACCCGATCATCAGCTGGCGCAGGTCGGGGCCGGCCGCGGACTCGGGCGCGCGGCCCAGGTCCAGGGTGCCCACCGGCGTGACCACCCGCAGGCCGCGCACCATGTCGTTGAAGCGGCCGTAGCCCGCCGAGTCCTGCCCGGACGAGCGCGTGGCGGCGAAGCCGCCGATCGTCGCGTATTCGAAGCTCTGCGGGAAATGCCCGAGCGAAAAACCTTGGGCGCCAAGCATGCGTTCGGCATCCGGCCCGGTGACGCCGGCCCCGAACACGGCCTGGCCGGACACCTCGTCGAGGGAGAACAGTTGGTCGAGGCGGCGCAGGTCGAGCGACACCACGGCGGGGAACTCGCCGCGAATGGGATCCAGGCCGCCGACCACACTGGTGCCGCCGCCGAACGGAACCACGGCGATGTGGTGGTGGGAGCAGTAGCGCAGGATCGTGGCGACGGCGTCCTCGTCACCGGGCAGCAAGACCGCGTCGGGCGCGTCCTGCACGCCGGCGTCCTTGCGGCGCAGCAGATCGAGCGTGGACTTGCCGCCGGCGTGCAGCAGCCGGTCCCGGTCGTCGGTGCGGCAGTACTCGGCGCCGACGAGCTCGGCCAGCGCGTCGCGATGGGCCTGCGAGAGCGCCGACGGGCGCAGGCGCACCTGATCGGGTTGCAGCTCGGCGGCGCCGGAATCCTGCACGCCGACGGCCTGTTCCAGCAGCGTCCGGATGCCCTCGGAGAGCGGCTTGGCCGCGGCCGGATCCCCCCACGCGTTCCATTTCATCGGGGGGAGCAGGCCCTCGGGTTGCGTCATGCGTTACAGTATTACACATGCTGTCAACCAGTAACGCACGCGTCCCGGTGGACACGGGGGAGCGCATCCTCGCGGCGGCGGCCAGCTGCGTGGTCGACTTCGGGGTGGACCGGGTGACCCTGGCCGAGATCGCGCGACGTGCCGGCGTCAGCAGGCCCACGGTGTACCGGCGCTGGCCGGACACCCCGTCGATCGTCGCGGCGCTGTTGACCCGCCACGTCACCGAGGTGATGCGGGACGCGCCGCTGCTCGGTGACGACCGGGAATCCCTTGTGCGACAGATCGTTACGGTGGCCAACCTGCTGCGTCGCGACCGCCTCGTCATGTCGGTGCTGCACTCCGAACTCGCGCCGATCTACATCACCGAGCGGCTCGGGACCAGCCAGCACATGCTGATCGACGCCCTCGCCGCCCGGCTGCGGGTGGCCCAGCGCAACGGCAGCGTGCGCGCCGGCGACCCCGTCCAGATGGCCACCATGGTGTTGCTGATCGCCCAGTCGACCATTCAGTCGGCGCAGATCGTCGAACCCCTCCTCGACGCCGACACGCTGGCCGTCGAACTCGCCTACTCGCTGAACGGATACCTGTCGTGATACCCGACCCCACCGCGCTGAACGCCGCCCGCCGCGAGGCGGACCTGACTGCCCTGGCCGACGGCGAGCCGCTGGACGTCGTCGTGATCGGCGGCGGCATCACCGGCGCCGGCATCGCCCTGGACGCCGCGGCGCGCGGGCTGCGGGTGGCGCTGGTGGAGAAGCACGACCTCGCCTTCGGCACCAGCCGGTGGAGCTCCAAATTGGTGCACGGCGGGCTGCGTTACCTCGCGACCGGCAACGTCGGGATCGCCCGCCGCAGCGCCCTCGAGCGCGGAATCCTGATGGGCCGCAACGCCCCCCACCTGGTTCACGCGATGCCGCAAGTGGTTCCGCTCCTGCCCTCGATGAGCCGGGGCAAGCGCGCGCTGGTGCGCACGGGGTTCCTGGCGGGCGACGCGCTGCGGATGCTTGCGGGCACGCCGTCGTCGATACTGCCGCGGTCGCGCCGGATCTCACCGGAGCGCGTCGTGCAGCTGGCGCCCACCGTTCGGCGCGCGGGGCTGGACGGCGGGCTGCTCGCCTACGACGGGCAGTTGATCGACGACGCCCGCCTGGTCACCGCGGTCGCGCGCACCGCGGCGCAGCACGGCGCGCGGATCCTGACCTACGTGGCGGCGTCGAGGGCCACCGGCACCTCGGTGCGGCTGACCGACCAGCGCACGGGACAGTCGTTCGACGTCGCGGCGCGGGCGGTCATCAACGCCGCCGGGGTGTGGGCCGCGGAGATCGACGGCCTGCTGCGGCTGCGGCCCAGCCGCGGAACGCATCTGGTTTTCGACGCCGAAGCGTTCGGGAATCCCACTGCGGCGCTGACGATTCCGATCCCCGGCGAGCTCAACCGGTTCGTCTTCGCCATGCCCGAGCAGCTGGGCCGGGTCTATCTGGGGCTGACCGACGAAGCCGCCCCCGGCCCGATTCCGGATGTGCCCACACCGTCGGCCGACGAGGTCACCTTCCTGCTCGACACGGTCAACACCGCGTTGGGGATCGCGCTCGGCCCGGCCGACGTCATCGGCGCCTACGCGGGGCTGCGGCCGCTGATCGACACCGGCGAGGGCCGCACCGCCGACGTCTCGCGCGAGCACGCCGTCGTGGAGTCGGCGTCCGGGATCATCAGCGTGATCGGCGGCAAGCTGACCGAGTACCGCTACATGGCGCAAGACGTGCTGGACCGCGCCGTCGGCCTTCGGCGCCTGCCCGCCGCGAAGTGCCGGACCCACGACCTGCCGCTGGTCGGGGCGCCCGCCAATCCGGGACCGCCGGGCTCCGGCCCGGTCGCCGGGTTGCCGGACTCGCTGGTGCGGCGGTACGGCGCCGAGGCCGCCAAGGTCGTGGCCACCGCCACGTGTAAGCGCCCGACCGAGCCGGTCGCCGAGGGCATCGACGTCACCCGGGCGGAATTCGAGTACGCCATCACCCATGAGGGCGCGCTGGACGTCTCCGACATCGTGGACCGGCGGACCCGCATCGGCCTGGTGGCCCCCGATCGCGAGCGGGCGCTGCCGGCGGCCGAGGAGTTCGTGGCGCGCCTGGGTTAGGCGCCGAAACTTGATTCTGACTGTAGATATCGAATGATAGCGACTATCATTTTGTTCTATGACGACCACACGAGTTCCAGTCCTCATCGTCGGCGCCGGCGCCGCCGGCCTCGCCACGTCGGCATTGCTGGCGAAACACGGGGTCCGCTCGCTGCTGGTCGAGAAGCGGCGCGAGGTGTTCATCTATCCGAAGGCCCGCAACCTCAGCTTCCGCACCCTGGAAATCCTGCGCGGTCTTGGATTGGCCGACGAGATCCACGCGGTCGCCAACGGCGTTTCCGACATGCTGAGCAAGCCGACGCTCAACAGCGCCGAACAGCGTCAGGCGATCGACATCAACGCGATCTTCGCGCCGTTCGACGAATTAAGCCCCGAGCCCGGCGGCCAGTACTGCCCGCAGAGCGCCTTCGAACCGATCCTGCTCACCCACATCCGCCGGCGCGGCAGCGAGGTGCGCTACAACACGGAGTTGGGCTCGTTCGAACAAGACGCTAGCGGCATCACCGCGGTTGTCCGCGATCGCGAGTCGGGCGCGACCGAGGCGGTACGGGCCGACTATCTCGTCGCGGCCGACGGCGCGCACAGCCCGGTCCGCGACGCGCTTGGCGTGACCACCTCCGGCCACGGGGCATTGCCCATCTATGTCGTGTTCATCTACTTCCGGGCGCCGTGGCGAAAATTCGCTCCGGACCTGGGCGACGGCGACGCCATCCAAGTCAGCAACCCGGACGTCGAGGGAATTTTTCTGTCGGTGCGCGACGACATGGGCATGTTCATCACCACATACTTTCCCGCCCGCGGGGAAACCGCCGAACAGTTCACCGCCCAGCGGTGCCGCGAGATGCTGACCAAAGCGATCGGTGAGCCGATGGACGTGGAAATCATCGATGTGGCACCCTGGCAGCCCTACGAGCGGGTAGCCAACCAATTCCACTGCG
>NZ_LZJJ01000001.1:0-602 GCF_001667625.1 Mycobacterium sp. E1715 | reverse complement strand
CAACACGTTCAACGCCTGCTCGAACTGGGACTTGTTCAGGTTGTTGGCGTTCTGGCCCAGATCCTCCAGCGCGCCGACCAAGTCAACAAGCTGGTCGACGACGGCAACGAGTTGTTCGCAGCGCTCGACGAGCGGCGGGCCGCCATCGGGCAGCTCATTTCGGGGATCCAGGGCCTGTCGGCGCAGATCTCCGGGTTCGTCGCCGACAACCGCAAGGAGTTCGGCCCGGCCCTGAGCAAGCTCAACGATGTGCTGAGCAACCTCAACGAGCGCCGCGACTACATCACCGAGGCCCTCAAACGGCTACCCACCTACGCCACCGAGCTCGGCGAGGTCGTCGGGTCCGGACCCGGATTCAACGTCAACGTCTACGGTGTGATCCCCGCGCCGTTGATCGCGACAATGTTCGACTTCTTCTACCAACCGGGCAAGATGCCGGCCAGCCTCGCGGACTACCTGCGCGGACTCATCCAAGAGCGCTGGATCATCAGGCCGAAGTCGCCATGATCAAGCGCCTCGCCGGCAGCCGGGGGCTGCGCTACACCACCGCGATCGCGCTTATCGCGGTGCTGGTGGGTGGCGTGTATGTACTGTCGTCGACC